>DASZPH010000023.1:0-15089 GCA_035550375.1 Pirellulales bacterium
AGCCGCCGAAGCTCGACAGGCGGCACGCCCGGATTATTCAGCCGCCCCCATCCAGCGAGAAGCATAAGCGAGGAGCACGGCGCAACTTCCCTCGCTCACGCTTCGCGCTTCGTGTCGGCGCACTCTGCGCGCAAGCCTACGGGCGGTGAATAATCCGCGCCTCGCCCACCCGCGTTCTGGCGAACGCGGCTACGGGCCGCCGTCATGCCCCACATGCCATCGCCAGATCGGTTCGTTGTCTGCGATTGTCTGCCAAACTCTGCCATTCTCTGCCAAAGTCTGCCATTCTCTGCCACGACCTCGTCGGCGCCGACCTCGCTGGGATGCCGTGCGGACGACGGTGGCAAACTGCCGCCGCTACGGACCTGGCCGGCGAATGTCTGCCATTGTCTGCCAAAGTCTGCCACTCGTGGCTGCCTTGGGGTCGGGGCACACTGCCGCACGGCGAAGCGTGCGTTTGGGCACGCCGGCGGATCGTCGGGTGGCCCGTTTTGCCGCGCGCTGCTCGGCGGATTGAGGCTCCGTTTGGGATTTCCCCTTATGGTTTGGCATTTGCAAAGAAGAAAAAGGTGGTTGCTACGTCATCCAAAAAAGGGGCGCGGAGTTGTCCTATGAGAAAGCACTTCCTTGTTGTGTCTGTGGTCCTGGCTGCGCTGGCCGGGAGCCTGGCGGTATATGGGCAGCGAGACACGCCAGCCCCGACGACGAAGGACGCGGGCGCGTTCATGAAGCTGAAGCTGGAGCACACGCAAAAGCTGTTGGAGGGCCTGGCGGTGGAGGACTTTGGGGCCGTGAAGCAGCACGCCCAGAAGCTGGGGGCTCTCGCGCTGGATGAGAACTGGCAAGTCTTGCAGACGCGCGAATACCGGGACTACAGCGCCGAGTTCCAGAAGATCACCGGTCGAATTTCCAAGGCCGCCGACAAGAAAAGCCTCGACGGCGCGGCGGTCGGATACGTGCAGTTGGCCCTGAACTGCGTCGACTGCCACAAGCACGTGCGCGACCACGGAAATCGCTGACCGGCGGCGGGATCGCCAAAGGGGTGCGGCGTGTCCGCCCCGTCCCGTGGGGATTGGGGCGGCGTTCTCGCCACAGTTATAGCAGTCGACGCCGGCAGGCTTTGCCTGACCCGCAGGCGCGAATCGCCGCGGGCCGGCAAGCGGCTTGGTCGCTTGGCGCTCTGCGCCCGCGAAGCACAACTCCAGCCGACGCAAAGGTCTGGTTCGAGCCTTACCCGTCACCGGTCCCCACCAAGCGCGAGGCGTAAGCGAGGAGCACGACACAACTTCCTTCGCTCACGCTTCGCGCTTCGTGTCGGCGCAGTTGGCAACTTGGGTTAAGAATCCGGCGCCAGCAATTTGAGATTTTTGCGCGCGCCGAACCACGGCTGGAACGTTTCCCAGTTTGGGCAAGTTCTAGACCTTGGCGATCGGACCCCGGAATCTCACACAATTTGAATGATCGCGGGTCGATCAATCTCTTGACTCGATTGTAATTCCCTTTTACACCTGGGGCAGTGGCGGGTCGATTCGACGCCCTTCGTAAGGTCTGTTCGAGATTTTCACGGGACCTCGTCAGCACGTCGAATCGAATCACTCTGAGCGCCCTGTCACGGGCGTTCGCGAATTTCCCAGGACGGAGTGGAGGTGCCCATGAACGGTTGGTCTTTCGCGTTTTGGCCTCGAGCGCTGGGGCGAACGGGGCGGCGGCGCAACAAGGCGCAGCGGCGCAACAAGGCGCAGCGGCGCAGCAAGGTGCGGCGGCTCGAGTCGCTGGAGGTTCGCTCGGTCCTGTCGGCTTCCTCCGCCGCCGCGATCGTGATGCAACCCCAGATGATCCGCGAAAGTGCGGGCGCGTCGAACAATCCAACCGGCCTGACACCGCAGCAGGTAAGCCAGGCCTACGGCTTCAACCAGATCGAGTTTGGCAGCGGCTCTTCGCAAGTCGCCGGCAACGGCGCCGGCGAGACGATCGCCATCGTCGACGCCTACGACGATCCGACCATCCAGCAAGACCTGGCGACGTTCGACCAGAAGTTCGGGTTGGCCGCGCCGCCGAGCTTTACGGAGCAGTTTGTGGGCGGCACGAGGCCGCAGGGCAACGCCGGCTGGTCGCAGGAGATTTCGCTCGATGTGGAGTGGGCGCACGCCATGGCGCCGGCAGCCAACATCGTGCTCGTCGAGGCCCAGTCGGCCAGCCTGAGCGCCCTGCTCTCGGCGGTCGACGCGGCACGCAACCTGCCGAATGTGAGCGTCATTTCTATGAGCTGGGGCTCGAGCGAGTTCCCCTCGGAAACGTCGTACGACAGCCACTTCACCACACCGGCCGGCCACATCGGCATCACCTTCGTCGCGTCGGCGGGCGATTCGGGAGCGCCCGGAGTGTGGCCCTCCCTCTCGCCCAACGTTTTAGCCGTGGGCGGCACGACGCTGCAGGTCGGCAGCAACGGAAGCTACGTCGGCGAGACCGCCTGGAGCAGCAGCGGCGGCGGCGTGAGCCAGTACGAGGCTGAGCCGGCGTACCAGCAATCGGTCCAGTCGCACGGAGCCCGCACGGCCCCCGACGTGGCCTACGACGCCAACCCGAGCACGGGATTCTCCGTCTACGATTCCTACTCTGGCGACGGCTGGTTCACGGTCGGCGGCACCAGCGCCGGGGCTCCGCAATGGTCGGCTCTGATCGCCATCGCCAACCAGGGACGCGGTTCGGCCGGCACCCTGGCCAACGCCCAGGCCGATGTCTACAACCTGGCCTCGACCGATTTCCACGACATTACCAGCGGCAGCAACGGCAACCCGGCCGGCGCCGGTTACGACCTTGTTACCGGCCGGGGAAGTCCCATTGCTAATCTCGTTGTCGAGGGCCTGCTGGGCGCGTCGGCGACACCTTCGCCGACACCGACACCGACTCCCACGCCGACGCCCCCGCCGAATCCCAGCCTGACCGCCCCGACTTTGACCGTCAGCGCCGTGTCCACAACGGTGGCCAAGCTTTCCTGGACGGCGGTCTCCGGCACGGAAGGCTACAACGTCTACGAGGTGGTCAGTGGCCGGAATGTTCTCCTCGGAACCGTCAGCTCGTCGACGACCGCCGTCAACGTGACGGGCCTGACGGCTGGCAGCACCGCTACGTTTGTGGTCGAGGCATTTGACTCAACTTCGGTTGCCGATTCGTTGCCGGTGAGCGTGACCATGCCGGCTCCCGTGGTGCAGTCGGTCACGGCTCCTCAAGTGACGGCGACCGCCGCCTCGGCCACGAGCGTCACTTTGACCTGGGGGGCCGAGTCGCAAGCGACGGGCTTCAACATCTACTGGTCGAACGGATACCGAGTGTATTACCTGGGGACAGTGGGCGGCTCGACGACCAGTGTCACGGTGACGGGCTTGTCGCCCGGGTCGAGCTCTTACTTCCTGGTGGAAGCCTTCAACAACACCTCGCGCGCCGATTCGCAGTGGACGTACGCGGCGACGCCGTTCACGAGCGGCTACGGCGGGGGCTTCGGGGCGTATGCCGAAGCCTATTGGGGTTACAGCGGGTTCGGCGCCAGCGCGAGCCCCTCAATCGCTCCTGGCACGGGTGGAGGCTACGGGAGATGGGGACGCTACTAACCTAGCGCGGGTTCCGGCCGACTTCTGTTTGCGAGCGCTCCGGCTCGATGAAGACTTCGACCGGCATGCCGACGAGCAAGTCGCGGCCGTCCTCGAGCTCGATCACGACTTCGCGCATGCGGATGTCGAGACGCTCTCCGGGCTTCAAGCGGCGTTGCGTCTTGGGGCAGAAGCAGGGCGCGCAGGTCCGGACGGTTCCTCGGTACGATTTGCCTCGGTTTCCCGTAACCGAGGTGAGGGCGACCTGCCCGGGGGCAACGCGCAGGCCGTCCAGTTCTTCCACAAAAGCCCGCACGCGTGTGGTGGTCCGGTCGACGATCGCCACCTGCTCGTCGCTCGGTCCGGCGAACTCGCCCGGTTCGGCCGCCACGCGCAGAACCAGGCCGTCGATCGGTGCACGAAGCCGCAGTTTGTCGGCCAGCAGCAATTCGCGACGGACGGCCGTCCCCGCCAGTTCCACCGTCCCCTCGGCAATCGTTCTCTCTTCGGGGCTGAGGGGATTGCGGCTCGGTGACAACGCCCGGTCGCGCTCGGCGGTGGCCATTTTGAGCCGGGTCTGCGCCTCGGCAAGCTGCGCTTCGGCAAGGTCCGATTCCAGTTCCGCCAGAACGTCTCCCGCTTTGACGGTTGTGCCTTCGCGGGCGTAAACGGCCTTGATGCGTCCCGGCACTTCAAATCGCAGTGACAACTCCCGGCCGGCGCCCTCGACGGTGCCGTCGGCGAAAATGCGAGTCGAGGCTGAGTTGTGGCCCGCTGGCAATTCGTCGTTGGTCTCGACCGCCCCGTCTGTCTTGTTCGTCTCGACGGCACTCGGTGGCGACCAGGCCTGCGTCAGCGCGGCCAAGGCCACGAAGACGGTGGCCGAGGCCACGGCTGCAACCGAGAAGTGCACAAACCATCGCATGTTTCTGTTCCCCAGGGCTGGCTACGCGGCCTCAGGCAAGCTTGGTATGCCGATCTCCTCACCGACTATTCGTCCGTCGGAAAGCCGCAGGATGCGGTCGGCCAGGGAGTAAATCCTCGAGTCGTGGGTCACCACCAGCACGGTCTTTCCCAGCTCGCGACACATGTCTTTGAGCAGACGCATGGCGTTTAAGCCCGATTCGGCGTCGAGCGAGGCGGTCGGTTCGTCGGCCAGGATGAGCTGTGGATCGCCGGCCAAGGCCCGCGCAAAGGCCACGCGCTGCCGTTGCCCCATGCTGAGGCGGGTGACCAGGCTCGACGCCTTATCGCTCAAGCCCACCAGCGACAGCAGCTCTGCGGCCTTGCTGCGTGAACGGGCTTTCGACCACCCCAAGAGCGAGAGGGGGACGCAGACGTTTTCCGCTGCGGTCAGAGCGTTGAAGAGATGGAAGCGTTGGAAGACGAAGCCGATCTGCTCGCGGCGAAAGCGGGTTTGTTCGGCCGGTGGCAAGCCGAGCACGTTCTTCTCCAGGATCTCCAGCCGACCGGCGTCGGCCGAGAGGACACAACCCAGGATCGACAGGAGCGTGGTCTTGCCGCTGCCGGAAGGGCCTACGAGAAAAACGCACTCCCCTCGCCGCACGCTGAGGTTGATTCCGCGCAGCACCGGACTGATCTCTGAGCCGTTACGGTAGCTCTTCGACAGCCCGGCGGCGCGCACCACGATCTCATGCATAACCGCCTCGCTCATCCCATCAAGACAATGGCCGGGTCGATCCGACGAATGCGGGCGAAGGGGAGCAGCGAGGCCGCCAGGCAGATCGCCACGACCGTGATCACGGCCAGCGCCATCAGCGAAGGCGGGATTTCGACCGGCGCCAGCGGCGAGTTCCAAAGCTGCCGTATGACCGCGACCAGCGACAGCCCCGCCAGCGACCCGGCCGCCGCGATCACCGAGGCCTGGGCGAGGATGACCCCGCACACGTGACGGTCGAGCGCGCCCAGCGCCTTGAGCGTGGCGTATTCGTCGAGATGGTCGAGCGCCAGGGCATACAGGCTTTGCCCAACCATCATCAGCCCCACCAGCAAGCCCAGCACGGTGGAGGCCCCGAAACTGATGCCGATTCCCGTCCGCTTCATCCAGTAATCGCGCGAGATGCGGGCGAACTCGTCCGGCGTGTAGACGGCCGCTTCGGGGACGCGGCGGCGAATGGCCGCCAGCACGCTGCTGCGGTCGGTGTCGGGGCGCAGGGTCAACAAGAAGTAAGAGCACGCTCCCGGCGTGATGTGAGCCATGCGGCGCGCGTTTTCAAACGTGGTGAAGAGGTAGGGCATCGTGATGAAACCTGTGATGCCGTGTGTGCGGGCCACGATCTGCGCGCGGTGTCCGTTGATCTCCAGCCAGTCGCCGACGCGGGGATGGCCCAACTTGGCCGAATCGACGTCGTCGAAGCTGACGCCGTTGGGACGCCTCAGTTCGTCGGCCGAGCCTTCGACGAACGCCCAGCCGGTGCCCAGCATCGATGACGGTTCGGAGCCGATGAGCCAGACGTCCTCCATGTGGCCGTTGGCTAGGGAGGCGATCCCTTTGCCGATGATGTACGGTCTGGCGGATTCGACGCCGGGAATGCCTCGCAAACGGTCAGCCCAGCTTTCGGACATCTCCTGAGCCAAGTCGACGTCTTCAACCGTCGGAGGCGCCACCCAGAGGTCGGCGGCACAGTGGTCGATCAGCACGCTCGCCTTGCTCATCAGTCCCAGGTAAAGCCCTCCCTGGACGCTCACCAGGACCAGCGAAAACACGACGCCCGCCAGGCCGGTCAGCAGCTTGCCGCGATCGGAGAGCAGGGTTTTGAGGGCGAAAGATAACACGTGGCGACTTTCCTGCCAGCGGAGGGACCATCAGTCGAAGTGAACGGTGTCGACGAGAAAGTTGCCGTTGTTGCCTAAAGGCATGTAGGGAAGCCAGCACGCGCCGCTGACGGTCGGCGTTCGAGCGTTACGGCCGGGGTACCAGGCGATTCCCATCGATACGTCATAGGTCTCACGCGACGAACCGACCGGGCCGGGAGAAGTATTGGGCGCCATGTACATCGAGTTGGCGTAGAGCGCCAGTTGCTGGTTCAACGGGACGAGGGCCGTGGCGCCCACGATGGCCGAACCGGCCAGTCCGCTCCCGGCGAGTCGCTTTGATACGGGAAGTCCGACGCGCAGCCAGGTGTCTGCTCCGAATGCGCTCTTGTGGTGCCAGAACGCGTTGATTTGGCTTATGGCCCGAAACTGATTGTGGTTGTCGGGCCGGTTGCCGTTGTAGCTTTTGTCTCGGAACGTTCCCCACAGTCCGAACGAATTGTTTGCGCTCACAGCCCATTCGAACTGCGTACGCCACTGGCTGATGGTCGGCGAAACCGCGTACTGCGAGTAGTTGTTGTTGATCATCCAGTCGTGCACGAATCCAAAACTGGCCCGGCGGCCTTGGCTCGCTCGACGGAAGAAGCCGGTCGTCACAAAGATCTGCTGCTGGGCGCCCGTGGTTTGAGTCGCCGGCGCCGGTCGGCCGCTGAAATCGTAGAGACCGTAGCTGGCTCCTAGCTGCCATCCAATTCCCCACGGTTGGTATACGGGCATCGCCGTGTTCAGGCCCGTTACTTCGCCGAAGTTGCTCGGGCCGTTTCCTTCCGGAGGACCACGAAACGTGTCGAACATCTGAAAGGCCTCGAAGCCGAACCGGGGGCAGTCTTGGCAGTCGGCGAGGCCGCCCGCCAGGCCGCGGCAGGTGTCGCAAGACCCGTCGTTGCACCGGTCGCAGTACGGCGATTGCTGGCCCAGAAGCGCGCCATCCCCGTCCGCCGAGGACTGCGGATAGGACGTCGCCATCGCGCCCGGATGGAGCCCGTCGCTCGGGGCTGAGTTGGTTGAATAAGGCGATCGGCCAAAAGGGGACGGCGCCGGGGAGAGGGTTTGAGCCGGCGGAGATCGCCCGGCCGCTTCCGGTCCAGCGGTTGCCGCGGTGCCCACCGCGTTGCCCGCTGGCGAAAAAGGCTGGGCAGGCAGCGACCCCTGGTTAGTCACACTCGGAGAAAATGCACCATAGCCTGGGTTGGAGGCCGGGCCGGGTCCGTCGGCCTGGACCGCAGGAGAGAGGCATAGCGCAGCACAGGCGAGGCCGGCCGACAGTGACCAGATGCGAGCCACGTTTGCACCTCGAATCGAAGGGAGGGGAACCAGCGCGAGGAGGGGAGAAGCCGACTTGTCGTCTGAGGAGGGGGCGGGATTCTTACACAACTCCGGACCCGGTGCAAGACCGGCCGCGGTGTGCGAATCGGCACGCTTAGTCCGTGCGGTAAATGAACTTTCGTCGAACGCCGGTTGCCAGTAGCATCCCGCCTTACCGGGCTGGATTCATGTGAAAGGAACGGTTCTGCAGATGACGACAAACGGTTCACCGGCGCGTCGCGCCGCCGGCTTTGCGACGTGGGCGTTGCTTGCCGGGCTGGTCATTTCCGGAGCTCCCTCGGCGGGTGCCGAGGATCAGCCGCGAGACGGCGACATCCAACTCGACTCAAGCCGGGTGTACATCTTTGTTGGAAAAACTGGTTTGGGGCACGAACACGCGGTCGCGGGCAAGCTGAAATCGGGCGAGGTGCACCTCGGCGCCTCGCGCCTGGCCGGCGAGCTCGTCTTCGACATGTCGACCTTCACGGCCGACACCTACGAAGCGCGCGAGTATTTCGGCATGGAAGGAACCGTACCGGAAGGGCGCCGCAAGGAAGTGACCGATAACATGACCGGCGCCCAGGTGCTCGACGTTCACAAGCATCCGACGGCGACGTTCAAGATCGCTTCGGCCCTCCCCTTGAACAGGAAATCGGGCGACGGCAACCCGATGTATCGTCTCGACGGCGAGTTCACGCTGCACGGCGTCAAGCGTCCGCTGAAGATCGACGCCGAAATCGCCGAGCAGGATGAGGGCCTTCGCTTGATCGGTTCGTTCAAGATCAAACAGACCGATTACGGTATTCGGCCCTTCAGCAAGGCGTTTGGTGCCGTGGGCGTGACCGACGAGTTGACCATCCACGGCGATCTCGTGGTCGCCGCGACCCGCACGGCGCAGAACCGCGCGGCCAAGCGCAAATAGCGGAGACCAGCGGCACCACCCGCGCGGGCGCATCCGGAGTGGCGCGCCCGTCAAGGCGGAAGCGTTACGTCCCGCTTACATCGAATTCGCCCTGAGGGATAATGGGGCGATCGCTGCCGCTTCGTGTCACAAGGAAGTCAACTCCATGATCAGTTGTCCGACCGTCCGCAAGGATGTCATCCGCTGGCACTACGACCTGTCGACCCTTTTCTATCGCCTGCTGTGGGGCCGGCACATCCACCACGGCCTGTGGGAGGGAGACGAGCCACCGGCCGTGGCCCAGCAGAAGCTCACCGAGACCCTGGCGGCCGCCGCCGCGATCAAGGCGGAGGATCGCGTGCTCGACGTCGGTTGTGGGATGGGCGGCTCGTCCATCTACCTGGCAAAGCGCGGCTGCCGCGTGCAGGGGCTGACGCTCAGCCCGCTTCAACAAGCCTGGGCCGCGTCTTCGGCACGCTGGCAGGGAGTTTCCGCACGAGCCTCTTTTCGCTGCGCCGACGCGGAGCGGGCCGAATTCGACGCCGAGTCGTTCGACGTGGTTTGGAGCGTCGAGTGTACCGAGCACCTCTTCGACAAGCCGACGTTCTTTCGGCAGGTAGCCCGATGGCTGCGGCCGGGCGGACGCGTCGCCATTTGCGCCTGGCTGGCCGGCGATCGCCTGGCGACCGAGGCCCAGCGCGCATTGGTCTACGACGTCTGCGAGGGCTTTTTCTGTCCGTCGCTAGGAACACAAGAAAACTACCAGCGATGGATGGAGGACGCCGGGTTGGTCGTCGACCGGTCCGACTTGTGGACCGAGCGGGTGATGCGCACCTGGGAAATCTGCATCCAGCGGGTGCGGTGGACCGGCGTGGGACTGTTGGGCCGGATTATCGACCGAGACACCAACATGTTCTTGCGACGTTTCGAGACGATTTTGACGGCCTACCGCACGGGGGCCATGCAATACGGCTGCTTCGTGGCCCGCAAACCACTCGCGTAGCCCAAGGACGAGTTACCGATGCGCCGAGCCTGCGGAATCACTTTCGGAATCTTTACGCACGCCGTTTTCTTTTACACCTTTTACCGGGTCTTTCGCTTCCTGCACGCCGACACGGTTGTGTCGCCAGCGGGATCGCTGTGGTACGACACCCTGCTCGCCGGGCAGTTTGGCGTGCTGCACAGCCTACTGCTGCACCCGCGCACGCGGAAGCGGCTCGAGGCCTGGATCCCCGGCCCGTTCTACGGCTGCTTCTTCAGCCTGGCCACGTGCGTGACGCTGCTGGTGATGTTCGCCGGCTGGAAATCGTCCGAGACAACCGTCTGGCGGCTGGATGGCTGGCCGGGCCTGGCGGTCGAGGCGGGCTATGTTTCGTCTTGGGTCGTGCTGTTTTATAGCCTCTGCGTGTCGGGCCTGGGCTACCAAACGGGCTTCGCGCCGTGGTGGAACTGGGTGCGCGGCCGGCCCGTGGCCAGGCGAGAGTTCCGCCCGCGCAACATCTACATGGTGCTGCGGCACCCGGTTTACCTCAGCTTTATGGCCTCGGTCTGGTTCAACCCGGTGATGACGCTCGACCGACTGCTTCTGGCACTCATCTGGTCCATCTACATTTTCGTCGGCAGTTGGCTCAAGGACGAGCGGCTGGCGTATTTTCTGGGCGACACGTACCGTGCGTACCAGGAGACCGTACCCGGCTATCCCTTCATGCCGTTTGGTCCGCTCGCGCGGCGCAAGCGGCCGAATGAGCCGCAGACCATTCCCTTGCCCTCAGCGAGACCTACAGGCGAGCGTAAAGCGGCCTGACCGCCCGCAGTTGAGGGCCTTCGGTCAAGCGAGCCCGGATTATTCACCGGCCCCGTAGGCTGGCGCGCAAACTGCGCCGACACGAAGCCGCAGCGTGAGCGAGGGAAGTCGCGTCGCGCTCCTCGCTTACTCTTCGGGTTTGTGGGCCCGGTGATAAATCGGGCTAAACGACGGTGTAGTCGTTCGAGCCTAAACTCTCGAACGGGACGCGGAGCCTCACGAACCGTCGTGGTCGCCGTCGCTGTCGAGCTTGGCGCTGGCGGCTTGCGCCTGCTGCGAAATATTCAGGCTGTCCTGAATCACTTGCGACGCGGCGGCCGCCGGGCTCTGGGCAGATGCGGCTGCTGGAGTCGAGGGAGCCGCTACGGGGGCGATGGATGAGAAATTGCCGATCGATGGCACCATGATGTCTCCTCGCTAGTAAATGCAAGCGCCCCTGGGGGCGAATATCCCTGTCCCTCTATTCGGCTCTTCGACATCCTGAACGTGATGCTGTAAGGGATTCTCTTACCCAGCTTGCCAGGCTTGTGCGCCGATGACACCGATTGTGGCGGTGGCGGCGGTTGAAGGGCCGTCAGTCCAAGAGGGCCGCTTCGACGGTCAAACCCGGCCCAAAGGCCAGGGCGACGCATGGCCCGGCCGTCGACTCGAGGCGCGCGAGGATGAAGAGGATGGTCGGCGAAGACATGTTGCCGAAGTCACCCAACACGTCGTACGACGGCTGCAACTGATCCTCCTCCAAGCCGCAGGCCTGCCCGCAGGCCGCCAGAATGCGCGGGCCGCCGGGGTGGATGGCCCACTGGTCGATCTTGTCGATCGAGAGTCCCATCCCGGCGAGCCACTGCTCCAGCCAAGGCCGCAGGTTGTTTTGAATCAGCTCCGGAACCTTGGCCGAGAGGGTCATCTGGAAGCCGTGATCGCGAATGTGCCAGCTCATGGCGTCCAGCGATTCGGGCAAGATCGCCGAGGCCGAGGCGCGCAGTCGCCATTCCCTTCGCCCGACCTCGGGAGAGCCATCGTCTCGCCGCGCCACGACCGCCGCGGCTCCATCGGCGAACAGGGCGTTGGAGATGACCTGGTCCAGTTTCGACCCGTACTGATAGTGCAGGCTGCACAGTTCGACGGCGCAGACGAGCACGCACGTCTTCGGGTCGGTGTCGGCAAACGCCTTGGCCACGCGCAGGGCATTCAAGGCGGCATGACACCCCATAAAGCCGATGTGCAATCGGGCGACTCCCGGGTCGAGGTTCAACTCGCGAACGAGCGTTACGTCGACGCCCGGCGACTGAAAACCGGTACACGAAACGGTGATCAGGTGGGTGACTTCGTGCGCCGCAGTCCCGGCTTTCGCCAGCGCCTCGCGCGCGGCCGACAAGGCCAGGCCGGCGGCCGACTCCTCGTAGTGGCGCATGCGCTCGGCCGTGGTCGGACCGGCGTCGCAATCGCTCGTCGCGGGAGGGTAGAAGGTGTGCTCGGCCGGCTTGCAATTTGTCGAGCTGTGAAGAAGCACGCTGTGCCGGGTCCGCACGCCGCTGTGCTTATGAATCCGGTTCACCACGTGTCCGTGCGACAACGCGCACAGCGTTTGCGCGACCCCCGCGGCGTCATCTTGGGCGATGAAGTGCCGCGGCACGGCCGTGCCGATGGCGCGTAACAAAAGGCTCATAGGTGAGCGAGCTCCAGGGACTTCGCCGGACGATTCAAACTGGCGACGATCGGCCTGCAAAGTGCTGGCCAAAACGAAGCCAATTCAAGGGCCGCTCGAGCGAGCCGCGGCCGGCGCAACGTGGCGGCGAACGCGCGACACCAGAACTGCCGGCTGCGAACGAGCTTGCCGTAGGCGGTCAGCCATCCCTGCTCCACTTGCTGGCTCCAGCCCTCCAGTCCTTTGACCGCGAAATCGGCAACTGCCAACCCGCCCGCGAGCGCCCAGGCAATCCCCTCGCCCGTAAACGGTTCGACGTAGCCGGCGGCATCCCCCAGAACAAAAACGCGGTGGCCGACCGGTCGCGGGGTGTGCCGTCTCAACGGCAGCGTTCCGTGCCATGTCGCGGCCGACAAATCGAGCGTTGCCACACCCGCTTCCCGGATAATGCGGCTGGCGGCGGCGGCGGGCGAGCCGGCCCGCTTGAGCGCGTCGGGTGCGACGGCTGCCGCCAAATTGATCCTTCCGTCTTCGACCCGCACCATTCCCGCGTAGCCCCCTTCGGCGACCGCCATATAAATCGTTCCGGGCACGAACCGCTCGGACCGGTCCCAGAGGGTCGCCTGCACCCCGATCTTGGTGTGCGGCGAGATGTGGCTGACAAACTCGCCGCATAAGTCGAGAGCCGGATGCCCCAAGCCGTCGGCAGCCAGCACGATCCGGGAACGGACAATCTCCATCCGGCCCGACGAATCGCGCAACTCGATTTCGCGCCAGGTGGACACATCGTCTCTCACCCTGGCGGCGGTGTTCGTCAGAAGACGGACTCCGGCGTCGACGGCCGCCCGGGCCAAGCCGTCGTCGAGTGCCTCGCGCGACAAGGCCGCGCCGCCGGGAAGCTCGATCTCGACGGTTTTTTGCTGGCAATGGGCGCGGAAACGGCGGGTCGGGATCGCCCCCAGTTTTGATAGAAGATCGCCAAGTCCCGCCAGCTCGAGCCATGAAATCGCCCGCGCGTTGAGGCACGCGCCGCACACTTTGGGTCGGGGCAGCGTCTTGCGTTCGACCAGCAAAACGTCGATTCCCCGACGGGCCAACTCGCGGGCCGCCATCGACCCGGCCGGACCCGCGCCGATCACCACGGCGTCGAACGTTGTCGACGGCGAAAGCCCTGCCGGCATCACGGCTTGCTCCAACTGACGAGAAAACGCTGGGGCCAATGGGGCGCGATTCGGCAGCCTGTAAGGTTGGCGCGCTCGGCCAACTGCCGAGCCTCCGCAAGCGTGAAGGCAGCCCGTACGGAACGAGGGCCGTCGGTGTGGACAACCGGCGAGCGAGTCAGAAGCTGGCAGCCCAGCCAGGCAAGAGCGTAGCCAAACCGCGATCGCCGCAGGTCGTCGACCAGCACCAGGTGCCGCGCCGCAGCGGCCATCTGGCGCAGCAACCGCACGGCATCGGCCTCGTCGAGATGGTGCAAAAAAAGCGAGCAAATCACGACGTCGTAGGCCGGCGGCAAGTCGGCCTTGAGGACGTCAAGAAGAAAGAATCCTACGTTATCCAGTCCGTAGCGGCGGGCCAGGCCCTCTGCGTGGGCCACCGCCGTCGCGCTCACGTCGCAGCCGTCGACCTGAAGCGAAACACCCGACCGGCGAGCGGCCAGCGCCAAAGCGATGGCCACGTCCCCTCCGCCGCTGGCCAGGTCGAGAACTCGCACCCGATTGCCCGGAAGCTCGGCCGCCAGCCGATGAATCGGCCGCCAGAGGCGGCCTGCCGTTCCGCTGAGGCGGTTGACGCGCCGCAACGCGGCGAGCGCGTGCTCGTGCAGTCCGCGGTCGAGCGCCGGCTCGTCCATCCATTCGGGCTCGCGGCGGCGCGAGTTTACGTCGAGCAAGGGCATCCGGCGCCTACTCCGTTGCACCTCATGTTCGCCTCCCTGTGTTTTGCGGCTCAAGATGCCACGACGGTTATACTCCGCTCGCATACGGCCGGACAACCCGACTTGCGCGATCGCAACAGAGCCACGGGAGTGAGCAACGTTTGTGCCGGTTCCTTACGCGCGTGCCTGTGCGAAACCGCACTGCGAACAGCCCACGCGGGATTACCCTGGCAGATCCCTTGCCAGGGCAGCCGTGCTAACCCGGATCATTCACCGGCAGCTTCGCGCGTAGACTGCGCCCATACCAACCCGAAGCGTCAGCGAGGGTCATGACAACAAGTCCCTCGCTGACGGGTTGGTATGGGCGGGTGAGTAATCGTGCTAACTACGCCGCTTTCGCGGTCGTCAACAAAGCAACCGTCAATGCGCGAGCTGTTCCGCGCGCCTTTTCACATCGTCGAGCCTCGAGAAGGCTTCCCTCCCGCTAGCGTGAAATTCGCAATTGCGGGATCGGCCGGCCCGCTTTGCCCCCGAGTGATGTCAATCGTGAGGCTTGGGGTTGATGAACTGCTTCCGGCTATTGAGGTCGGCGGGACCACTTCGACCGTGAACTCACCGACGCCGACACCGTTGAACTGATAGACTCCCCGGGCGTCCGTGGTGGTCGTCTCGACGACCTGGCCGTCCTGGATCAATTCCACGGTCACGCCAGCCAAGGGCGACGGAGCTTGGCCCGGCTGCTTGCCGCCTGGGGACATGTGGACGTTTCCGGCCTGCCCCGTGGTCACAGTACCCTGAATGTTGCTGAAGAAGAAAAAGACGTCGGGCTGCAGATTCGTGAGTGTCGTGTTTCGCTCGATAATCTGGGCCAGCGTCGTGTTGTCGAGCTGCTCGATCAGGCCGCGCGGGTCGGCGTTCTCGTAGAAGAAACGGTCGCCGTCGCGGAGCGCTTCAAACTGCCGCGCGAGCAGCGCCTGCTCGGTCTGACCGAGCGACGGTAGCCGTTCACAGGGCGGTGAAAAACTGGTCTTCGCGCAATCGGCGATTTGGGCGACACCTTGGGTATGTCGCTCGATGGGATTACCGAGGAACTGATCGCCCGGCAGACGCCGGAGGCACAGGTTATCATTCGGCTG
>DASZPH010000025.1:0-6686 GCA_035550375.1 Pirellulales bacterium
TGCGACCGCCAGCGTTCTCGCCGACTTGTCGTCACCCAAGGGAAGAGAGAACTCGGCGACCTGCTCGTTGAACAGAGTCGGCTTCGGAAAGCGCGTCGTCGCATCGCCTTGCTGTACCTCGTCGAGCATGCCGAATTCGGCAACCCGGGCCGGCGAGAGCGCGATTCCTTCGCGCAGCCGCTCCGTTTTCTCCGGCCAGTTGAGTTGTTTGAACCAATCGCGATCGGCGAATCGCACCAGCTTCAATTCCAGCGCGACTTGGAGATCCATTTCGTGGCGCAGGTTCGAGAGCAACGTCACGATCTGCTCATGCACCTCTGGCGTTTGCCGGATCACTAACGACGATGTCGCCGCATGGATCTGAATCTGTCCCGTTCCCCCTTTGCCGGTCCACGATTCGGGGGCGACCGCCGTTTGGATCAAGGTCTGCAAGGGAGCTAGGTCGGTCGCGGGCCGGCCGCGGTCGATCGTGGCCTCGGAACCCGGCACGATGGTCGCTTGGAACGCTGGCGTCCCGTCGGCCGGGCCTGCCTTGGAATGCGACAGCGCGATCGACAGCAGGCGAGGCGCGGGCGCAGCGAAGTCGGGGACGGCGTAAGCCCGAACAACCGTCTCGACGTGGTCGTCGTTCGCGGCCGGCGGCGATGCGCCGGTTGCCTCTTTATCGAACACCGGATGGAGACGCAGTGCGACGACAATGGCACTTTGCGGCTCGTCCTCCGCGTCTGGCAGCGGCACCCCCAGGATCAGCATCTGGTTGGGAACCACTCGGCTGGTCGATCGCGTCATGACGGTCCACACCTCGGGGTGTTGGACCGACGCCTGTTTCTCGGCGACTCGCACGGTCGCGTCGTCGACCGGCCGGATTTCCGAAATTTGCAGGGCGGCCGAGACTTCGATTGCGCCGTCGGCTTGCAGGGCCGGACGCATTTCCAGCCGCACCCCGTCACGAAGCTTGGTCACCTGTGGCTTCACGGTGCGCTCCGCCGTCTCTTCATAGTCGGTGACGAATTGTCGTTCCTGGCCGAGGTCGAAGACCACGGGTTGCCGGTCGAGCGAGCGAATCCGCGGTTCACTCACGATCCGAACGGCTCGATCCTGGCGCACCTGACGCCAGAAAGTTTGGGCGGCCTTTTCGTCGAATATCTTGGTCCGCGCGATAGCCTGTCGCGGGCCGGCTGGTGTCGCCTGAGGGCCGAGGAGTGTATCGAGCAGTCCGGGCGGCACTTCGATTACGAACGCTTCGGTGATCAACTGGTCGTAGGGGGCGGCGCGCCATACCGCCAGTTTCGTGGCGATTTCTGTGTGTGCCGCGGCCGGGGCCAGGATTTTCAACGTGGTACGGTCTTCGATCTCGATGGCAACTTGTGGTTCGTCGAGGCGGTCGACCAGCATCTGGCTCGCCTGGACAGAAGACACCTTATAGCGCCGGGCCAGCTTTTCGATAAGCTCCGGCACGTCGTAGTAGCGTTCGATTCGTTCCACGCGCGGCGAGCGTGAGCGGTCGGCGGATTGGCCCACTTCGCCCACGACCGTCAGGGCCCGGCCGGGCAGGGCGATAGCCAGTACGAGCACCAGAGCACTCCAACACAACCAAGGATTGCGGCGACGACATCCGTGTCTGAGGGACATGATTCTCTCCAATCGTTGGGAAGTGATGTCGACCGGTTTCATCCCCGGGAAGACGGGGACCGGTGTCAGGGTTTGTTTCAGTTGCAGAACCGTGAGAAGAGTGCGAGCGTAACGGGCCGGGTCGAGCCGCAAGGCGGCAATCAGTTCTTCGTCGACACACCGTTCGGCCTCACGGGCCAGCGCCCGGCAGACGGCCCGCACCAGGGGATGGAACCACCACAGCCCGCAGGTCAACGTCTGCAAACAACCGACCCACAGATCGCCGCGACGGATGTGAATGAGCTCATGCGCCAGGATCGGTTCCAGTTCGTTTGTCGGCCTGCCCGCCACGATCACTTCGGGCAGCACGATCACCGGCCGGAACAGACCCATCACCGCCGGTCCAATGCCGGTCGCCGAGACGAGCAGTCGAACCCGCCGGCGAATTCCCAGGCATTGACGCAAGCGTTCGAGTTCCCCAAGCAGATCGGGGGAGGCCGGGCGAACGGCCGCGCTGATGCTTCTCCAACACTTGGCGAATCGCAGCAGGATCGCCGTCAATCGGATCAAACTCCCTAGTCCCCAGATCACCAACGCGAGTGCCGCCAGCCGGTTTCCCACATCGGAGACGCTCGCTGGCACGCTAGCGGCAGATCGCTGGTCGGAGGTCCGTGTTTCCCGTTCACCCTCCTCGGCCGTGAGATCGAAGTCGTCGGCGACGCTCGATAAGAGTTGGCCGTGGACGATCTTCTCAGCCTTTGGGCCAGTATCGGAGATGTGGATCGCAGGAACCGATGACTCTGCGGGGAGCGGCGACTCGACCGGTTGCAACCAGCAGAACAGCCCCAGGGTGCTCGACCAGATGGGTGGCGTGACGCATTTCACCAGCATGGCCAGCCAGAGGGCATGTGCCAGGTGCGGGCGACGACGACCGCAGAGGGTCACTAGCGCGGCAATCGCCGCGGCCAGCAGTGTGACCTGCCAGGTCTGCCGCCAGGCGAGTTCGAGGAATTCAATCGGCATCGCGCGGTTCCTCCTGTTCCAGGCGATCGATCAACTGCTTCAACTGCGCCAGTTCGCTATCACCGATGCCTCCTTCGATGAGATGCTGCATCAGGGGGAGCGCTTCGCCGCCGAAGAGGCGGTCGACCAGTTCGTCGACGGCCTGCCCGATAACTTTGCGCGGCTCGACCCGCGGCCCATATACGAGCGTGCGGCCGTCGCGTCGGGCTTTCACGTAACCCTTTGCGTCGAGGCGGCGGAGATACGTCTGCACTGTGGTGAAGCCGATTTCACGCGAAGCCGGAAAGGCTTCTTGGACCTGGCGCACGGTCGCCTTGCCCAATTGCCAGAGCACGCGGGCGACCTCCATTTCTCCCTTGGATAGCGGCGGCCTGCGGGTCATTTGCTTTCCTCCCTGATCCAACGACAACTGTACGTGCCGCATTCTAACGACACTTGTCATTGAGTCAAGGCGAGACAAGCCGTCGCTAGCCACAAGGGCATTTAGCTTTGTTGTCCTTTTACTCGGCTTCATTGTGAGGCCGCGTGCGGAAAGCAGCATGAGACGGGCCGACACGTCTTGACAACCGGCTGGCCACCACAAGCACCCTAATGCCGCCGAGCGACACGCCCGCCGACAGCCTCCGAACAACTTCCCCACCGGGACACCGTTTATAAACCGTTCTGGCGCCGTCACTGCCTCGCTGGCCAGGGAATCTCGTCTAATTCCTCCAACGTCTCGCGAACAGTATCCTGAACCCAGACGGCCAAGCGAGCGATGCACATTGGGGCCATCGACCTTCGTGCATTCTGCACTCACCCTTCGAAGCCATCGACCAACGACCGAAAGGCCGGCGGTTGTGGCAACGTCATGATGGCCTTAAAGGCCAATGGAGCCCGGTGGGCGTAATGTCGGTAGGTGATTCCGCCGACCGAATGGCCGAGAATCTCGATCGATGATTCTGGGACATGCTCGTCGTAGTACGTCGCGCAGGTTTTGCGCAGATCTTTCAGCACCCAAGGCTCAACTTTGCCGGTCTCGAAGTTGGTTTTGGGCTGGATATCCGATGGCTGGCCATCGGCTTCAAGCTGCTCACCCAATTCGCTCAGCCTTAATCCGAAAGCGTTGTGCGGCGGGCTCTCGGCATCGAAGCCTGCTGGATCGTCGATCTCGTTGCGTGCCTGGTGGCAGGTCGTGCAGCCAAAGAGCTTTTCCGGCAGCCGCCCCCCCCTCGTCTTTCAGACCAGATTGCCCTTGCGGTGTCGATGACGGCCACAGGCCGAGCTTTGCTTGCCAAATAGAGCGATTTCCATGTCGCAAAACGCCCCGTTGTGGTCTCTTTAGGATGGAAGGTAACTCGGAAGTGCACAGGCATGCTCACTGATGCAGAGCTGGTCGAATTGGTCCAGGGGGGCGATCGCAGCGCTTTTGCGGAACTCGTCGGGAGGTACGAACGAGCCGTTTGGGCAAGGGCTTGGCACGTCATCGGCGACTACCACGCCTCGCAAGACGCTGTGCAGGATGCTTTTCTGGAGGCTTTCCGGCGTCTGGGGCAATTGCGACGTCCGGCGTCATTCGGTTTGTGGCTGATGAGAATTGTCGAGCACGAGGCGATCCGGACGGCGCGCCTCCAACGGCGGACGAACGAGATCGACGAGGCAGTGGCCGATTCTGCGTCCGACGGGCGCGATCCGGACCTGACGGACGAAGCGGCAAGATTGGTGGCTAAGGTGGGCAGATTGCCAGATCACGAGCGCACCGTCGTAGCGTTGCGCTATTTCCAGGGGCACTCGGTTGCCGAGATTGCACGATTGACCGCGCGTCCTGTGGGTACGGTCACGAAGCAGTTGTCGCGGGCGTTGGAACGACTTAAATCCGTTTTGCGGGAGGTCAATACATGAGCCATCAAGAATTGGAAGCCGATCTTTTCGGACTGGGCCGAAAGTGGCCTGTGCCATCCGTGGCCGATGCAGTGATGCGTCGCATCCAGCGCGAAGGCGTGCCAGAGAGCCGTCGGCCCGCGCGTCGCAGACGGCGTGTGCTCCTCGCAATCGCAGCGTCGCTGCTGGTGGCGGTGGGCCTTCCCGCCGTGCTGGTCGTCGGCACTCCGCAAACGCTTCAGGCCCAGGTGGTCGAGGCGCTGAAACAGACTTCGGCCGCGCACCTGATCATCTCCGCGTTCGACGAACAAGGTGTTCGGCGGCAAGCCGAAATCTGGTACTCGCACGATCGGGGCTTTCGCCTGGAATCGTCGGACGAAACGATCGTGGACGACGGAAAACAACAGTGGACGTGGTGGGCATGGCAGTCGAAGGCCGATGGCGTCGAGCCGGTTGTCGTTCGCCGGGCAAGTCCTGGCGCGGCGGCGATGATCGGCGAGATGTTGCAACTAGGCAACGCGCATCGCGAGAGGGCCAAAGACCGTGACCGCGAGATCAAGGGTCAACCCTGCGAAGCGTTCGTTGTGGTGCCGCCTGCGCCGCACCCTTCGCGGTTCATCGTCTGGCAAGATTCGAGTGAACGAGTCGTGCGAATTGACGACGAGCGACAGTTCGGCGGTGACTGGCGGGTGGGCCGAGAAATCTCGATCGACTACGATGTCGCTGTGCCGGCCAACAAATTTGCCGCCGACTTTCCGGCCAAGGCACGGGTCATCGACGCCGATGGCGCGTTGGCCGAACGTTTTCCACTGGAGCGGGCGCTGGCGACCGCCGAGTCGGGCGGGTTGTTGTTCGCCGTCCACGAAGCCCGCCGCGGCGAAGACGAAACCTGGTATGTCGTCTCGTCGGTCCGCGGCACGCCCGAATACCTGAAGAAGAACCCGCCCCAGCGGCGGCGATTCAATCTACAAACGACGCTGCTCGACGTGGCCGCGCAACCCTTGGCGCCCGGCATCGACAGCGCCAGGATGCACCGGGCGGTGATGGCAACCGCCGAGATGGACGGAGTGCATTACCTCTGGTGGCTGGCTGTTCGCCGGCGGCGCTTCACCGTCGAGAACGGAGTGCGGATACCCTTTGAGTTTCCTGCTCCTTCGTTGGAGACCGAGCCTGGCCGTTTGAGTCTCGAACTGACCGCCAACTACCGCGGCGCGCGGTCGCTGGAGAGGCCGCCACGAGCCGCGGTCACGGTGCCGCTAGCCGACCCGGGCTCGCAGTCATTTGTGGAACTGGCCGACGGCGTTCGGCACGACATTCTGGCCCTCAGCAAGCTCAACGTCTTCGCGGCGCTGCTCGGTGGTTTCCAAAACAATACGGTGGGGCGATTGGATAGGACCAAGGCAACCAGCGAGGACATCGCCGACGCTGTGGTCTCACAGATCAAGTGGCTGCGCGATTTTGATGAAATCAAGCCGCGCGACGTGGGTGACGCCGCAAATCCGGAATGAGCATCGCCTTGACGCGATTTTGACAAGCCCTACTCGAACGATGTTCCCGGCGTGGTTGGCGTGCCGTCGTCAAACCTCGCCAGCCAGGCGACAACCGTGTCGCAGTATTGAAAGCCCCTTCGTTCCGACTGCTTTCACCCCGGACCTGAAAACGCTCAACGCCAGTCAGGGACGCGAGCTGATCTTTTGCGACCTGACTCGAGGAGAAGTGATAGCGACCCTCCCAAACCTGCACAGGTCCGACCCACCGAATGCAGATCCTTGCACGCGACGACGTTCGGGCGCGGTCGGGCTGAAGCTCGGTGACGGAGTGTTTTGGCATTATTCCGAGAACACCAGGTCCCGTCCCCGCCGTCTTTTGGCGCGCTCGTCACAGGTCGTGTGCCATCAATCTCTTCAACCCACGCAACAACCTCTGCAAGATGTCTCCGGTAGGATTGTCGTTGATCATATAGGTCCAGGTGGACGACGGGCCGAGTAGGCCCTCCCGGGCCAGATCGACGCCGGCGGTCGTGATCCGGACGGTTCGCAGGGATGAAAGAACTTCCTCCTCGATGCGTCGCGACAATTCGCGGAAGGCCGTGTTGACCTGAAGGTTGAATTCGTCGAATGCATTGAGTCCCCCAATGCTCATCAGGTGAATCCCCTCGCGAATCTCGGCGACCCGCGAAAGGTGCTCGCACC
>DASZPH010000026.1:0-11320 GCA_035550375.1 Pirellulales bacterium
GATGAATTCAAGGGGGCCTGGCGGGCGCTCGGCACGCTGGCGCCGGAGCGGCTCAATGCCTTGCGCCGCGTCGCGACGATCGAAAGCATTGGCTCCTCCACCCGCATCGAGGGCAGCAAAATGTCGGACCGTGACGTCGAATGGTTGCTCGCCGGTCTGGAGATCAAGTCATTCATCACGCGCGACGAGCAGGAGGTGGCCGGGTATGCCGAGGCGATGGAGACCGTCTTCAGAGCGTGGCCAGACATGCCAATCACCGAGAACCATATCCGGCAATTGCACCGCGACCTTTTGCGCTACAGCGTGAAGGACGAACGGCATCGCGGCAACTACAAAACCTCGCCGAACAGCGTGGCCGCCTTTGATGCGAGCGGCCGCCAAATCGGCATCGTGTTCGAGACGGCGACGCCGTTCGATACGCCACGGCTGATGGAAGAACTGGTTGCGTGGCTGAAGGCCGCTCGCGACAGTCGCAATGTGCATCCCCTGCTCGCGATCGGCGTGTTCGTCGTGGTGTTCCTGCAAATCCACCCGTTCCAGGACGGTAACGGCCGGTTGAGCCGGATTCTCAGCACCCTCATGTTGCTCCGGGCAGGCTATGCCTATGTGCCCTACAGTTCGCTGGAAAGCATTATCGAGCACAGCAAGGAAGGCTATTACCTCGCGTTGCGGCGGACGCAGAAGACGATCCGCACCCCGGCGCCCGATTGGCAGCCGTGGCTCGGTTTTTTCCTGTGGGCGCTGCAGCAGCAGGTGCGGCGTCTGGCCGCCAAGCTGGAGCGGGAGAAACTCCTCGTTGCCGCGTTGCCGGCATTGGCCGTGCAAATCCTCGACCAGGCGCGGGACTCCGGCCGTGTGACGATCGGTGACATGATCCGCCTCACGGGCACCAGCCGCAACACACTGAAGGAGCATTTCCGGCGGCTGGTCGAGCAGCGGCACCTGGTCCGGCACGGCACTGGCAAAGGCACCTGGTATATCCTGCCGTAAAGAGCGCCGCCGAGCCGCGGCTTCTCACTTCTGCACGACCGACAAAAAACCCGCGGCGAGTACCGCGGGTGATTTGCCTGCCGACGCCCCTACTCGCCGTCCGGCTTCTCCACGACTTCATCGTCGTCGTAGTCGAAGCGGTTGCCGCACTCGTCGCAGTGGGCGACGTTCCACGGGTCGGTGCGATCGGCACCGACCGCCTCCGCCGGGATTTCGACCTGAGCCTGACAATGCGGGCATGTGACATAAAACATCGCTGGTCTCCTCTTGTAATGAAATGGAAAGAGCCCTCGTGCTCTTTTCCAAGAGCACGGGGGCCGAATGGCCTCATCCAAGGGGGAAGCCGGTCAAGGCCGGCGGGCCGGAGGGCACCGCTCTGCACAAGCGCAGCGCGGAAGGTTGGGAGGAGGCCGAACCCGCCGCCGAAGGGAATCCTTGACCGGCTGGGGGAAATTCCCCCGACATCAGAACGCTGTCAGCGCCGAAGGCGACCGCTTAAGGCCGCGAGGCCGCCGCACAAGCGGGCGAAAGGGGGCGGAAGCCGTCGCGAAGCGACCGCAGCGAAGCGCAGCCCGAAAGCACGCGGTCGCCGCCGGCGAGGTGCCCATGTTCTTGGCTATCGTGACCTTCGTGGACGCCTGTCCTTTGGATCTTTGGGCTTGTGTCGCGCTGCTTCGGCCCCGGTCCAATGTTTCTCAGTATCGTCAACGCGCCTGATGCGAAGGACGCCGATCTCGTCCAATTTTCCTTCAGCAAAAGCCTGCTCAAATCGCTTTGCGTCCTCTGGGTCGAGCTCGATTGTAACGTAGACCCGTTTGCCGGCAGGTTGTCCAGTAGCGTCCATACTTTCGCTCCTCGCATGCTCTGTATCGCATAACGATACAGCATGGCCATTACTAAATGATTAATACTATGCGGCGAGCATTTAGACCAGAATCAGGGAGTTGGCAACGAGACAATGGGCTTTTTGGCCTTCAGAGTAAATTCGACCACATCCTCAGTCATGGTTACAGAAAGATGTGATAGGTTAAAGGACGCCATGTAAAGAAGTCTGTGAAACCATCCTCCAATGCGGCGGTATCCCCATGCTTCGACGGTGCCCCAATTAAATGTAATTGTGTCAATGTTATGGCTGCCCATATTTTCTTTGGTGCCAAGAATCACCTGCATTCCTGTGCCATCAATGAAATGAAGCTCAGGTCCTTCACCCAGAAATGTCCCCGACCACACAATATCTGATTTTCTAAAACGGATACTACATGCTCGCAAGGAATTCAGGCCGCCGGTAATTAATGCTGCAAGAAAGGCGACGGCATCGTCATGATGACATAACAGGTGCACGAATACACTGCTATAACGGATCGACAGTTTCTTGATGTCATTTCGGAGGTCGACATTTTTCTCAATGTCGCGTGCCAGAGACGACAGGATATCGGATTTCCTGAATTCCTCTTTTGTCTGATCCAGCTCGATTTCGATTACGATAAATCCCTGCTGAACGCGCGGGGGAGCTAATAAGTCTTCCCAATTCTCAACGCGTAAAACACGGGCGAAAGCCTGAATCGTTTTTTTGAAGTTTCTGCCGTGTGATTCGGCGCGGCGCACAGTCTCTGGCTCTACCTTTGCATCGAGGGCGAAATCTTCTAGCTCTTTCCATCCGCCCTCTATCCTAAGCTGCTTGAGTTTCTTGCTGTCAACGTAATAGAAGCGCGGCATATGATCTTTTTGCAAATATTTGCAGGCGCTTTGTCGTGGGAAATACGCGCCCCTAGGATTGCGGGTGCCTTCACTAATGCGGATTGCGAACGCGACGGCACGATGAAAAAAGCCAAAGAACCACAACCGGCAAACCGGTGGAAGTGAGCAAATGGCGGAAGGAACGTCGCGGCTGATGGGATGCAACCGCGACGTTGATTGGAAGCATGTGTGCCCTATTCATTCGAAAAATAACCCGTCCTTAATTTCCGGAGAAATAGCCATGACGATTGATGAAGCAATCACAACTGTTGCCGATCACGAATCCAAAATCAAGGAGGTCCCGGCGTCGGCGGACCTGAAGATAGTCGATGGCGACACGCTTGTCATACAGGACTCGCGCTTCCGCCTGCGGGATGCCGGTTTCGGGCGATTCTGCGAACAAGTGTCGGCGCCTGCCGGATACATGAGGGACCTGCCGGGGCGGGTTCGGCAGCCGGTGCTTCAGCACCACCTCGATTGCTGCGACAGCGGTCCGGATCGGCTGACCGTTATCTCCCGCGACGGTCAGTTTCTTGCTTTCGGCCGCCCCGAGTTGATGCGAATCAGTGGCCAGGATGTGCTTGAAGCGGTTCAGGCGGGCGCCGATTGCGATCCGGACGTGCACCACTTCGAAATCTCGGACGAATCGTTCCGGGCTGACCTGTTGGTAGAAAGTGCCACGGCCGAAGCTGCCCGTGGTGATGTGCTGCGTGCCGGTGTGACCGTAAGGCACTCGCTGATCGGCGATCACGCCACGCAGATCGAATCGTTTATTTTCAGGCTGGTGTGCCGCAACGGCATGACCCACCGCGACTGCGTCGGCAGCCGTGCGGCGCGAACGCGGCGGCTGCCGAGTGATCACCATGACGCCCGCAAGATGCAGATCGAACAGGTGCGGCGTCTGACGGCCGACGTGGTTGCCAAGCTCCACGAGAAACTTAATGCGATCTCCGGTCTTCGGCGGGACCAAGTCGATGTCGACCGACTGATGACACGGTTCCTTGAACGCGGTGGGATGTCGACGCGGCAATGGTTGCCAGTGTTGCGCGGGGCGTGGGAGATGGAGGGCAGCGAACCGACCGCATTTGGCGTCATGAACGCGATGACGCGAATTGCGACGCACGGCATGGAAAACATGGTCGGGAGGGAAGATCAAGTCATCTCCCCGCGGCATCGCCGCATCCTGGGCGGCCTGGCCGGCATCCTCGCGTTCCAGCAGGTGCATATCTGCCCGCGTTGCTTTTCCACGCTGAGGGGCGTCGCCAACGAGAACAACTAATGAAAGAGCAGGGATATTCAGCCTCGCCCCCGGTAACGCGGCAGCCGGAGGTGAGGAGAAACACGTGCCGCAGATTTGGAGGTCTTTATGTTCTCGCTCATCCCTCCGGTCGTGATTGAACCCTGGTGGCCGCCATACACCGTGAGGGACTGGCCGCCCAACATCGTGTAAGCCTTTCGGTGCTGGTGCCGGAGGCTGACTTACAACCCGCCAGCAGGTCTTTTTCAAGGAGTCTGCGATGATTTTCACCATCGCGCGGATCATCGACGAAGTGATGTCCGCCATCTTCGACGACTAGCAGCAGGCCGTGGGGCAGCGGCCGGGGATCGGGGCAGTCCCGGGCCGTTTTCTCACAATTCTTTGAGGCAAACCACGGCGAGTGTTTTTCAGCGAGTGTGCATTGTGCCGAAGTCTTCGGCGTCGCGGCTGACGAAGACGAGGCTATTAAGAAATCAGCCGCAATCTGGAGGAGCGAGCATGTTGAGAGAAATCTGGGACACATTGTGGCGGCCATTCATCATCGACCCGCCGCCCTACATCGTCTAAAGCCTTTCGGTGCTGGCGACGGAGGCGATTTACAACCCCACCAGCAGTTATTCAAGGAGTTCTGTCATGTTTAGCCTGATCGGTGCCGTTTACGAGCTTCTCGGCGCAATTTTCGACGACTAACCGTTTGGCCGAGGGGCAGCGGCCGGGGATGGGGCAGTCCCGGCCGTTCCTCGACTGACCATGCAAATCACACAAAAAATCATCGAGGTCGTCAACGCCCGTTGGCCGCTGGCCAAATCCTGGACAGGAAGGCCGGGTACCTCGGCTGTGGTCTGTGGGGAATCGGGACATTCGTTCCGGGGCGAGGCACGAGAACGGCATGGGATTGCTGCTGGTGGCAGCAATGATTGCCTTCGTCGAAGAACACATCCGCAGGAGGTCGTCATGAAACGGTTCGCACCGCTGGTGATCATCGCCCTAATTGGCGTGCCGCTTTGTCTGGCGGTCACGTACGGGAGCAAATGGACTCCCGGCCCTAAATACGGCATGCCGGTCGCCCTTCTCGCCGACGATCGGCACTTCGCGGATGGCGCGCCGCTGGACGCTTTGACCGCGGCAATTATTCGGACTGGTTATCAGGAGGAAATCTCAGGCGGCATCGTTGGAACGTTCGCCGGGGGAATGGCGTGGGTCATCCATCAATGGGGCAAGCAGCCCGTGGTGACGCGGGGCCGTCGGAACGCACGAGGTGCCGTTAAGGAAGCCGCTCTCGGCCTGTCACTCGATGTCGGGCTCATGCGATGGAACGATCGTGATGTGCTGTCCCGCAGGCATGTGCTCAATAGCGTTCTCATCCTGGGCAGAACCGGCTCTGGGAAAACGAGCGGCAGCGGTATGGCGCTGGGTCGAGCTATCGTCGCCGATCCGCTGTCCAGCCTGCTCATTCTCGCAGCCAAACCGGAGGACGCCCATATGTGGCGGAATATCTTCCGGGAACGCGGCCGCCCACTACTGGAGTTCTCGCCCGAGGGAAATCTTCGCTGCTGTATGATTGATTTCATCCAGCGGTGTGGCGCAGACACGCGCGAGGTTGTTGATTTCCTGTTGGTCTCGGCCGAGGTGCTGCGTGGCGAAAACAAGGGCGGTGGGGAGTACGGGTCATTCTTCCAGGATGAAGAGCGGCGCTACCTCTACCATGCGGTCGAGATTCTGCGGCAGGCCGGCGTTGCCGTGTCGGTGCCGAACCTCCAGCGATTCATCAGCGACGCAGCGCTATCGGTCGAGCAGCGCAACAGCGACGCGTGGCGCGACGGGTTTCACAACGCATGCCTGAGAAGAGCCGCAGAGCGGAAGAAGTCGCCGCGTGAGAAGCATGACTTCGAGCTGGCAGTAGCGGCGTGGGGGAAAGATTGGGTTGTCATGGCGCCACGTACCCGGTCGTCGGTACTCGCTACGCTTCTCAATACCTGCTTTTATTTCAATGCGGGGATCGCCCGCGAGCTGATTTCGACGACCACCAATTGCAGCCCGCTCGACATGCTGCAGGGACGGTCAATTCTAGTCAACTGCCCGTCGTGCGAGTACGGACCATCCGGTGCGCTCATCTCAACGTGCTGGAAGTATCTGACGCAAAAAACCATTCTCGCCCGACAGTTTAAGCCCGGCGACTTCTATAACGTCATTTGGGCAGATGAAGCCTGGCAGATCGTCACCAGCTTTGACCAGCACTACATCGCCACCAGTCGCAGTCACGGCGGTGCGCTGTGTCTTTTGGCACAGGGACGTGACTCCTTCTATTCCGCCCTGAAAGGCGAAAACGGCAAGCACTTCGCTAATGGACTGATTTCTCAATTCGGTCACAGGGTGGTGCATGCGTTGGGTTCGCCGGAGGACGCTGAGTACCACTCCTCATTGCTCGGGCGACGCCTCACGACCACTTTCGGTGGCTCTATGCACCCGTCGCAAGACGCCTTTGATGCGCTGTGGGGCAACGCACAGTGCCACACCTCGTTCAATGAGCACATGGAAAACATCCTGGAGCCGCGCGTGTTCCTCAGCGGTCTGCGCTGCGGCGGCAGCGAGAATCAAGGGCGCGTAGATGCCATCGTCATTCGGAGCGGCGAGCCGTTCAGCACCGGAGAGAATTACCTTTTCACGACGTTCAAGCAATAGGAGCTACCATGCCTCAGCCCCCACAACCGCCCGGCGACCAGATAACTATCCGTGGATCGCTGAACTTTGTGTACTACGCAGCCCTCGTGCATGCCCGTTGCATTACCCCGTTCCTGCGCAACCAGGTAGGAGAGAACAACCGGCTGCTCACCTTCCTGGCTTTCATAGTGCTCCTGGTCTATGCCGCGAACGATCCCAGAATAAATGGCCTCGTTGTGCTGTGGGTAATCGGGGTGCTGGTTGAAAAGTACGACACCCACAGAAGACGCAAGCGTGGGGAACTCATTCATAGCTATTACAGCGGTACGCCACTCGTTTGCATGGTGATTCCCGGTATCACAGAACGCACAGCCAAGCTGCTCATCGAGCCGCTGATCTTCCTCGTCCTCGGCTTCCTGATGCTGAATGATCATGGCTGGGAAATATTCGGGCGGCTCTTCGTGAATACTGGCGTGGCCCTAATCATCGTCGAGCTGTTCGACCGACGGGTACAAGAACAGCGGGAGCAGGCAGTGGTTGATGCGCGTATCGAGGTGCAAGCCTTAAACCAACGGGTTCGTGAACGATTAGGAGGTTACAGATGAAAATCGGCGAAGGAGCCTTAGAGGCGATGGGCCGTGTCGGATTCGATGAGATAGGACAAGCGCTGAAGGCGTTCCCTGATTCCATCGGCCCAATGGAAGAAAGCGGTTTGCCATTTACCGCTACGCCCGCCATCGTTTCTGACCAGATGGGCTACCACCATGAAGACTCGCATCTGCCGCCCATCCAGCCGATGGAGCCGTCGATGCCGGAACAGGAACTAGAAATCGGGGAGTGAAAGGAGGTGATGACGATGGATTGGGATTGGTGGCTACTTTGGCCGTAAATGGTTCCGTAACCGCGCCACGGAGGGCGCGGCTTTTCTTTCGACACTTAACTGCAGGTGAAACTATGGGATTCATGGAAGGGTTTGTTGATGGATTCGTGCGGGCATTCAACGAGGAGAGAAATGACGGCCGCATCGAGCAGCTCTGTGCTGCCCTGGGCTGGGCGATTGATGAGCGCGACGGGGATACCGTGGGGCTGAATTTCAAATGCCCGGTACGTGGGAGGCGGACGGTCTACATCAACTCTGGTGATGAAGCCCTGGTGTTCTTTTTTGCCCCAAGCGCGATGATACTCTCGCAACATTCGGAACATGTGAACTTTATCGCCGGCTACGCACTATTCAGCAACGCCAATACCCGCCTTGGGAAATGGCAGGCGAGTTTCAACAAGAGAGACGACATAGTGCTGTCCCTTACTTATACGGCGCTAGGAGAGGGTCTCAACGCCGCAGCACTGAAATACATCTGTTCCACCATGTCCGCCGAGGCCAGTAACTTTGACGCCAGGATGAAGGAGAGAGGCATCCGATGAAAGAAGAAATCGCCCAGGTCCCCCTGGACAAAATCGACTGCGCGCCCCAGGTCCGTGAGATATTCGACGAGCAATTGATCGCCGGCCTGGCGGCCAGCCTCAAGGAGATAGGCCAGCTCCAGCCGGTGCGGCTGCTTAAGCACGGCGAACGGTTTCTCATCGAGGATGGCGAGCGGCGCTACCGTGCGTGCAAGCTCGCCGGATTCAGGACGATCACCGCGATCATCGAGGCGCGGCAACTGACGGAAGCGGACGTCCTTCTCAGGCAGTGCGCGTGTGATTTTCAGCGGGTTGACCTATCGCCGATGGAAAAGGCCGTCGCGATCGACCGGCTCATGCAGGCCACAGGTTGGAAGGCCGTCGAGGTCGCGACCCGTCTTGGGGTTTCCACGGCGACGGTCAGCCGACTTCTATCTCTGCTGACACATCCTGAGCATATCAAGCAGGCACTAAAGGAAGGAAAAATACCTGGAAGTGCCGGATTCGAACTGGCAAAGATCGAGGATGCTCAGGTTAGAGAGGATTTCTTCCAGAAGCTCATGGAAGGAACGATCACGCGCGATGGCGTCGCCGGCGCCCGCAAGGCGGCCGAGCGGGGAAAGAACGGCAAGCCGCCGGCGGCGGTAAAGCGCGTCACGGCGATGCTGGGCGGCGGCCGGGCGGTGACGGTCTGTACCCAGGACGACACGCTCGACGGGTTCATATCGGCCCTGGAGGACACGTTGGCGAAAGCTCGTAGGGGCCGCTCGATGGGCTTCGCGCTCGACACGCTGCTGCGGCTGCTGCGCGACCAGGCCGAGGCGGCGTAAGAGACGGCCGGATGAACGATGCACGCAGAAGGACCATCTCTTCCGAAGCGGACACCCGTGATGATCACCTTCACGCACTGGCACTCCGGCTGGCACGCGCTTGCCGGTGCGTGGTCCAGGGCTGCCTGCGTGAGGAGGAATGGCGGGATGCCGACGACGAGTTCCACAGGATCATTATCGAAGGTCTGAGGGAGTGTGATGATGGTCGACGAAGAGAGACTGGCCGAGGAGATGAGCCGGGTGCGGCCGGTGACGCGGGACCTTATCGAGTCGGTGATACTCGATAAGTGGCCGAATCACGCGGCGGTTGTTGATTTCGGGATCGACAGCCAGACGCATTACGAAGCGCTCTATTACGCCATCCGGGAAGGCGAGATTTGGCCACTCGAGCTTGATCGGGCCTTGGGCCACGGCGAAAAGCTGACGCGGTTGTTGCGGGCAGCGCCGAGTAACCCGCACGCGGACGACGAGTTCCATACGTCGTGGGATGTGATGTTGGGGCGGGAACCGAGCAGAAAGGCCGCGCAGGCGGAGCCGACCGGCGTTCACGCGCCGGACGTGGAGATTGAGCTGTGAGCATCGAGGAGCGGCTCGGCCGCATTGAGAATGTGCTGGCCTCGTTCCAGGGGATGCTGGAAGCGCTCGTCGAGCGGGAAACAGCACGCCGGTGGTACACCACCGGGCAATTCGCGAAAACCGTGGGCCTGGCGGAGTTCACTGTGCGCGAGTACTGCCGGCTCGGGCGATTGAACGCGAGGAAGCGGCGGTCGGGCCGCGGTCCCCATGCCGCCTGGGCGATCTCGCACCACGAGCTGCGGCGCTATCAGGAGCATGGCCTGCTGCCTGTGGTGCCGACAGAAGTAGCAGCGTTGAGTTAGCGTTTGCGGGCACGAGGTTCCGCTCTGATTTGCATGACGCACGTTTACGGGAAGTCTGGACCGGAAGTGCCCCATGTTGCTCAAGGTGAGCGAGGTAGCGAAGCGACTCAACCTTTCGGCGTCGAAGGTGTACCAGCTCATTGAGCAGAATCGGCTGCCGCACTACCGGCTCGACGGCACCATCCGCGTAAGCGAGGAGCAGCTCGCCGACTTTCTCGACAGGGCAAAGCAGGAACAGGCGGAAGCGCGACCGCGCGAAACGCGCCGTGCCCGCCCCCAACTCAAACACCTTAGGCTGTAAGGCCCCTCTCCTGCCCCGATTGGCGGAACAGCGGGTTCAAAGCTCGCTCATCGCGGCGGCGGCCGCGACCGGAGCCGCCGCCGCTTGAGCAACATCTCTCACGTTGTCGCCTTGCGGGCCGCCTCGCGCAGATAGTCGGGCGCGTGGCTGAGGTGGGAATAGACCTTCGTCACCATCGAGCAGTCGGCATGCCCCATCAGCACGGAGACCGTGAGCGCATCGAGCCCGCGCCTCAGCGCATGATGGCACCACGAGTGCCTGAGCACCGTGAGGCAGTACTTCGGTGCCTTTTCAGCCGCTTTGCGGTTCCACAGCTTGCGCCGTGCTTCCTCCTGCAAGTCCGCCGCCGACTTCGGCACCACCTTGCCTTTCACGGTTCGCGTTGCCTTGAGCTGCTCCACGCAGGCGCTCACTTCCTCGGCGGTCAGCACGGCTTTCTCGGCTTTCAGCCGCTGCCGGCCGAGCCTGTTCTGCACGGCCATGAACGCGCAATTCACCGCGTTCGTCGTCCAGGGCTCGCCACCGCTGTTGCGGAAGAGTGCTCCCTGCGGATGCCGCAGGCAGAGCTTGCGGATGATGCCCAGGGCCGTGTCGCTGAGATAGATGACGCGGGGGGCCCGCTCCATCTTCTCCTCCTCGACCGGGAAAACGATCCGTCCGCCGTCGAGATCGACGTGGCGCCGCTCTACGGCCAGGCACTCCGCCGCCCGTGCTCCGGTTTCCCACGCGAACGTCAGAAGCTCGCGGAATTCATTGTTGCGTCCAAGCGACAGAAGCTCGTCGAAGTCTTCGGCGCTCAGCACCGTGCTGCGCACGCCGCCCTTGGGCTTCTGGAAATCGGCGATCGGATTCGCGGCGATGCAGCCCATATGCAGCGCCCAGCGCATCGCCCGCTGAATCGCGCGGGCGTAGTTTCGCTTCGTGCCGGAAGCAACGTCGTAGCTGTCGATCCATTCCTGGACGTGAATCGGCCGGAGCTGATCGACGGTCAGGTCGGGATGTCGCGTCACGAAGAGCTGCAGCCGACTCTGATACCAGAGGTAGGTGTCGGGCGCCCGGTTTTTCGCCACCCAGTCCAAAAACCGGTCGACGACGGCCGCGACGAAATCTGCCCGCACTGCTCGCTTGGGAGCAGGCTTGCTCATCAACGCATGAAAGGCCCGATGCGCCTCCTTTCGGTCGGCGCCCAGGTTGTGGCGGATGCCACGGAGGGTGACGTACCAGGAACCTCGCTCCTCCCAGTACCAGGGTTTCGGTGTACGAG
>DASZPH010000027.1:0-6017 GCA_035550375.1 Pirellulales bacterium
CCACCGTGTCCCCCTGCGCAAGAAGCCTGGCCGCGAGCAATCGACGAGCTTCCAGCACCTCGGGGCTGCCATGAGGTCTCATAAAACCCATTGTACGCCAGACCGCATGGAGGGGCGCATTAACTACCTAGGACTCAGTAATAGATCTCCTTGAACTGCTCGGGATCACCTGCGACTTCTTGATGCACTCTGTCGATGTGACGAATGTTGCTTAGATCCTTGTAATGCCGTTTCGCATATCGCGTTGGGTCTCGCCTTCGTAGAAAGCCGTAGTGCTACGTTCTCCGTTTTCTCAGGCGGGGTTCAACACGGTCGGGTCGGTCCGCAACGAGATGTGCAACGATAGGAAGCCGAGGGCATGCGCTTTACCGCGCGACGGGTGAATAGATGGGGAGGCGGCGTCGCAACTCAGCGCTCGGCCCAGAGCGTGGGCAAATCGACCTCGATTGTTTCGCCGTCCCGTACCTCGACGGTGATCTCGCGCGGACAGCGCGGGTCGTCCCGCGAGCCGTTGACATAGAGATGGTTCAAACCCGGGGCGCGAATCTCGAATGAGCCATCGGGTTGGATCATCACTGATTCAACAGCGCCACCGGCGGGGCGCGAAGGACCGTAGAGCATGACCGCGCCGGCCCTCTTCATCGCCCGCGTGCCAACTCGGGGTCACCGTCCTTACCCTTCACTGTCAGCCCATAGTCGCGGCACAGGCTCGTGGTTGCTTGCGCTGGCAGGAGCGGTCATTGGCTTCGTGTTCGCCTCCATCGCCCTGCCCGGCTACCTCAGGGTGTTCAATGAGCTGGCGTCACCATACTTTCGCTCGTATTGCGAAGCATGCGAGCCGTTCAGATAGGCCCCGCCACCATCCGCGACTGCCCAGACCGATGTGCCACAAAGCTTGACGAATAAGACGTAGTGTCTTACATTGGCCGTTTCGGGATTCCGCTTGTCCGATGGTGCGGGGAGTTCATGTCCGCTCACCTGGTCGAATCTGCTGTTTTTCGAATCGCCGCTGCTGGATCCATGGTTTTGGGCGTCGCCCTCGCCGCGAGCCCTGACGATCAGAACGCGTCGGAAAGCGGCGGTTCTGAAGAATTTCGCCAGACGACGGAGTTGATCCAGGCCGATTTGCCCCGCTGGAAAGTCGCCATGGGGACCGAGGCGACTGAGCTCAAACTCAATCCAAAGCCGATCTTACGCTGGACGAACCCGGCGACGGGGCGAATGCATGGAGAAATCTACGTCTGGACGGCCGACGGCCGGCCGGAAGCTGTCATGTCGCTGTACAAGGTATGGGAACCTGCCTGGGGCTTTGCGGGAGAATTCCAATCGCTGTCGGGCGCGAAGCTCGTAGCCGAGCGCGGCCGGTCCGTCGCCTGGAGATGCGACGAGCCCGGAATCACCTTTCGCGAGGTGCCTGACGCTCCAGTAGTCGCCCAAACGCCAGCGCGCCGATTGCGGCAAATGCGCGCCATGGCCAATGACTTTACGGCCGTGTTAATGGACTACCGCCAGAACGCCAAAGGGGAGCGGCAGGCATTGCGTCTGCTGACGAACGCGGTGTTCCGGTATTCGAGCCCAGACAGCAATGTCGCGGACGGTGCTATGTTCGCCTTCGTCCTCGGGACGGATGCCGAGGTGTTTCTTCTGCTGGAAGCCCGGGGCGAGAACGGTGCAAACCGCTGGCAGTATGCGTTGGCGCGCCTCAACTGCGATGAACTCGCGGCATTCCGGAAAGAGCAGGAAGTGTGGCGCGTCGGCAAGGCAACCTACAACGAGCGCAATCAGCCCTACGTCTTTATGAGCCTGCCCGAATCGCCTTAGCCGGATCACGACGACGAGCGATGCACTTCCTGCGATCAGTACCTCGCCCGACGCTGACGAGCACGAGTCATCCATGAGTCACCATGAATCTCTGTTGCCGGCGAGGCAGGATACTTGTCCTGGGCCTGCCCCAGGGAATTCTGGCCCGGCCACTCGTTCGTGGCGGTTCGCCCGAAAGTTTCCGGCGCTCCTCTCTGTCGTGCATTTGGCTCCTTGTGCATCCATGCTGGTGGTGCTGGTCTGTCCACGGGCAGCTTGGGGAGAGATGCGAACAGTTGTCATCAACGGTGACCTCAACGTCGAGGACACCGTTGCCTACCGCGACAGCCACCTGAAGGTAACGGGCAATGTTAACCTGCTTCGCAACGGGTCTCTTATCCTTGAGCGATGCGTCGTTGAAATCGTCGGTCAATACGCCCGCCAATATGCCTACAACTGGCGAGGCGGCACACTGACCACTCACGACACGACCATCGGCGGAACTCTTCAGGATGGCGTCGCCCAACAGGCCAACTTCAACCTGGACGATGGATTGTGGACAGCCGTGGACACGACCGTGCGATACACCTACGGCATTCAGTTCAATCACGAAACGGTCGGCCGACTTCGGGCCACGCGTCTCAGGCAAGGGCTGAATCCCGACTCGATCATCATGGCGGGAAAGGGCGATGTGGTACTGGCAGACAGCACCTACATGATTGGCCTGAACCTGCGAGTGCGAGGCGAGAAGACGACGCTTGACCTCCCCACCGACACGCCCATCACCCGCACGATCAACGAACACAACACGCCGGGTGCCACCTTCCAACTTAAGCTGAAGAACGTGACCGTGCCGGACTTCTGGTTCGTCTTTTTCCATGACGTCTCCATGACCGGCAAGCCCACCGAAGTAACGCTCAAGAGCTGCAAGAAATTCCTGCCCAGCATCATGGGAACCGACCTGACCGGCGAGGTGACCCTGAGCAAAGACCTGGAGCAACCACTAAGAATCGGAAACCTGACCGTACGTCGCGACGGTACCAATCCCTTGGATGCCTTCGCGATGGGACTCTATCTGTCGGGAAGAGAGAACAACCTCGTCCTCAACGGTCCGATGGTGATTTGCGAGCTCATGATGTTCGACGGCGGCAAAGTGACGCTCAAGGGGACAGAGAACACCTATGATGCCGCATGCAGCGCGACCACGCTGGACCTTCACGGATCATCAGAGGTCGAGCTGATCAATGCACGGTTAGGACGCCCCCTTCAATACGGGCCGATCGGCGAAAGCGACAAACACACATCCGTGATCGGCCAGGTTACGGTCGGCGATCAGTCGCGGCTTGTGGGACGGAACGTGAGCATCGGGCGCCTCCACCTGATCACCCGAGACAAGGGCACCATGCGATTTGGCCCGTATACGATCACCGATGCCATCGACACGACGCAGGACGGCGGCGCCATCGAATTCGACCCCGAGCACGAAAGCCGATGATGTCGTGATCCACCCTAAGTACTGCATGAACGAAACGGGCCCTTACGAATTTGACGCAAACAAGTACGGTCGAGCTGCGTCTCACCAAAAGGAATGGGGCACGCGGTTGATCGCAGAGCTCAAGCTGCACGGCAACGAACGGATTCTCGATCTGGGGTGCGGTCACGGCGTTTTGACGGCGAAGCTGACCGAACTTGTCCCAGGCGGCCAGGTCGTCGGCGTCGATTCGTCGCAGAACATGATCGAGGCGGCGCGCGCTCTGGCAGCAGATCGTCTTTCCTTTCGGCGGCTGGACATCGATGAACTGGACTACTGCGAGTCGTTCGATCTGGTCTTCTCCAACGCCACGCTACACTGGGTGCGGAATCACGGCCGGTTGCTGGACAATGTCTATCGTGCGCTCCGACCGGGGGGCTTTTGCCGGTTCAATTTTGCTGCCGACGGAAACTGCTCGCATTTCAATGGCGTCGTTCGAGAGCTGATGACCGACGCAAGGTTCGAGCGATTCTTTGAGAACTTCAACTGGCCGTGGTTCATGCCGACGCTTGACGAGTACGAAGCCCTCCTTGTCGGCGGTCCCTTTGTCGAACATCGGGTCTGGGGAGAAAACGCGGATCGTTACTTTGCCGACGCCGACGAAATGACGGCATGGATCGACCAGCCATCACTCGTGCCGTTCCTCCGCCAGATTGACGGGCCGGAGAGGATGGTCTTTCGCAATGAAGTCGTCGGGAGGCTGCTCACTCTTACTCGACAGGCGGATGGCACGCATTTCGAGACCTTTCGCCGAATCAATCTCCTAGCGATGAAGTAAAGCGGCCGCAACCATGACCTCCCACAAGAAACCCGGCGTGCCATGGCGCACGGCCGGTACCGCTGGCGCGCTGCTGGTGTTCCTGGTCACGGTGGGCAGTATCGTTACGACTCAAGAGGCCGGAAAAATGGGGGATGAACCCTCGGGCCGGCGGGAGAAACCGTTGTTCGAATTCCCCCCGCGAAGCCACGTTGTCGTGATTGTTTCAGCCGATGTCGAATGGCGTGCGATACAGGGCCGTTTTCGAGAGTGCGACAAGAGGGCCTCACCGTTCGGCGAATGGTTCACGGCCCCAATCAGTGATCGGGCTAAACCGGTTCTGTTCTTCCACGGCGGCTGGGGAAAGATCGCTGCCGCCGCGTCGATGCAGTACATCATCGATCGGTGCTCGCCGTCGCTCGTCATCAATCTCGGCACGTGCGGAGGATTTCGAGGCCAGGTGGAGACGGGCACGATCGTTCTCGTCGAGCGGACCGTCGTCTACGATATTTACGAGCAGATGGGAGACAACGATGAGCATATCAGCCACTATTCCACCGACATCGATCTGGAATGGCTCGGCGGGCAATACCCGCACGAAGTCCTTCCGTCGTTGATGATCTCGGGCGATCGCGATCTTGTCGCGGACGAAATCCCGTCGTTGAGTAGCAGATTCGGGGCGGTCGTAGGTGACTGGGAGTCGGGAAGCATAGCCTGGGTCGGCCGAAGAAACGGAATCCGAACCCTGATCCTCCGCGGGGTCTCTGACCTGGTTGGCGAATCCGGTGGCGACGCTTATGACGGCAACAAGCACGTTTTCGAGAATAATACGCAAGCAATCATGGATCGGTTGATTGCCCAGCTTCCTGATTGGATTGATTGCCCGGGCTCTTGACCGCCTTTTTGCGCATCACCTAGCATCGCTTTTAGAGTACAGTGGCCAGCCCCCCGTGGCGGATGGCACACATGCCACCGGTGTGAGCAGACTTGTCGTGTGTCGGTGGTGCGTGCTGGTTAACGGGGTGGGTTGCCATCAAGCGAGATCGAGCCCAGGCGCCCCAACGCGCGGGTCACGTCCCGGCCAGCTGGCTTCAATGAGGCGCGGACTGTCTTCCAAAAGGGGCCCAAAGCGCTCGGCGGGCACATGCGAAAGCCAGAAGCTGAAAAAAACGAAGTCATAGCGCCGCGGTGGCTGCCAATTAAACAGGTCCGCGGCGACGTATTCAACCTTGGGTGAGCCGACGCGTTGTCTGTTGAAACCACTGGTCGTATTCGGCGGCACGCGCACGGTAATAGGCAAGCTGTTCGTGCAGCAAGTCGTCGTTCATTCCGGCGTCCTCTTTCGGCCGGACCAGGCTAACCCGAACGAAAGCGACGCTCGATCTGACCCGGGAAGGCCTGCTCGGCCCGTCATCTACTTGGACCAAGGCCTCCGCCAGAGGCAGTCGAAGCGGTCGTTGCGCGGCCTTCTGAAAGGTCGTGAAATGAGGAACGACGGCGAGTTCGATCGCGGCGCGAAGGTCCGAACAATCCGCCAGCAGCGCGGCCAACTTGCGGTAATCGAGTTGAAGAAATTCCTTGAGCGCCAGACAAGCGAACAATTGCGGCTGCGTAAACTTCTTCGGGCTGAAGAGATGAGCGTAGTCCGGCAGCGCAAGTTGGCCCACCAAATAGGCCGTCTTAATGACGCGCTGTGGAGACTTCGATGCAGTGCTCACCTCCTTGCTACGATCGAAGTTAAGCTAGCAGCTCAGTGCTAGCATGCGTTTTCTACGGAACATGAAAGACCTTCCTCCTCGATGCGTCGCGACAATTCGCGGAAGGCCGTGTTGACCTGAAGGTTGAATTCGTCGAATGCATTGAGTCCCCCAATGCTCATCAGGTGAATCCCCTCGCGAATCTCGGCGACCCGCGAAAGGTGCTCGCACC
>DASZPH010000028.1:0-105076 GCA_035550375.1 Pirellulales bacterium
AGATCATCGGGAACCTGGTGAAACTTTGACGTGGGTCCTTCGTTCATTGGTCACACCTCCATGCATTTTGAGGAAACGCGACCCTCAATTTGCATCTGGCGTGCCAGTGCTTATGTGTTCAGTATTCGGATAGGCTCTTAATACCAAAACCATGTTCGCATCACCGCGGACAGCACAAAATGGAGAGTCTCCAGGTCGACGTCAGCCAGGTGAGGCGTCGCGGGTGGAATGACGAATTTCGTGGCGGGTTGAAACCACTCGGTTCCTAACCTGATTGGCAGCGCCACGCCATTGTGAAGTTGGAACGACAACACGGTCGTGTTGCCTACCGGATAAGCAAGCTGCACGACGCCAATGAATTCATCGTGAAGGAAGATATGCCAGAGTCTCTCTCCTCCCAAAAGCCGTTTCCACCAGCCTTTTGGCCTCGGCAACTCCTTCTCGACAATGCGCCCAAACATCGCCCCGTCTAGGTAGAGCGACAAAGCGCCGGACTCACACCGAAAACCCAAGGCTTCGAGCATCTTGCCGGATTGCAAACGTATCCCAATGTAAGACTCCACGGGATCGTTGATGGGCGACGGCCAAGTACGATGGACAATCTCCCCCGCAACGCGACGGCATTGCACGCCTCTTAAAGCGCGCCATCCTTCACAGCGGCTGCCTGTCGAATGATGGAACATGATCTCCCGCAACGGCGGGTCGGCAGCCACGGGCAACCTGAGGCAAAAGTCACGTCGCGCTTGATCGACGCAAGCACTCAAGGAAGGCGGCACAAAGCAGTTCTCGAGGACAACGCGCATTTCTTGCCCGCCTGAAGTTCAGATCAGCCTGGCAGCCGGTGAACGGCCTCGATGAATCGCGCCAGGCCGTCTATCGCTCGTCCTCTACTGATTTACCGGCGCGCTTTCACCCTCGACCGCGTCCTCCGGCTCGGCGCTCTCACGCTTCCGCAAGTAAAGCTTGATCGGCACCTCGCCGAAGGGAAGGTTGTCGCGAAACGCGCCCACCAGGTAGCGGCGATAGTTCTCACTGATCGCCTGCGGATGATTGCAAAACAGCACCAGCGTGGGCGGTTCTTCACCAACCTGCGTGGCGTAATAGATCTTGGGCTGCCGGTTGCGATGCAGCGGGGGTGGGTTTCGTTCGACGGCCGCCTTCAGCAACCGGTTCAGGTCGGATGTGCTCACGCGCGTGCGGGCCTGCTTGCAGAGCATCTGGGCATGGTTGAGCAAGGCCTTGACGTTCTTGCCGGTCTGCCCGGTGATGAAGGCGATCGGCACGTAGCGCATGGTGCGGAACGTGTCTCGCAGATAGTGCACCCACTTCTCCGTGGGCAGGGTGGCGGCCATCAGATCCCATTTGTTGACCACGAACACGCAGGGCTTGAACTGCTCGGCAATGTAGTCGCAAAGCTGCTTGTCGACCTTGCTGATCCGCTCGGTGCCGTCGAAGAACAACAGCACCACGTCCGCCCGGCGGACGCTTCGCTCGGCTCGGTGCGTGCTGTAGAAATCCAGGTCGGTCGAGATGCTCTTACGCCGTTTCAGCCCCGGCGTGTCGATGGCCATAAACGCCTTGCCGTCGAGCTCGAAGCGGACGTCGACGCTGTCGCGCGTCGTGCCTGGCACCTCGCTGACGATCATCCGCTCAGCCTGGGCCAGCGTATTGACGAAAGTGCTCTTGCCCGTGTTGCGGCGGCCGACGATGGCCACCTTCATCAGCGGTTCGGGGGGCGGCTCGGAAGTGGCGGCCGGCAAGCGCTCAAAGATTTCGTCGAGCAGTTCCTGTTTGCCACGGTTCTGCTGCGTGCTGACGCGAACCAGCTTCCCGCGTCCCAGGCGGTAGAATTCGTTGGCCTGGGCGTCGAGCGATTCGGCGTCGGTTTTGTTGGCGACACAAAGGATGGGCACTTTGGTGTAGCGCAGCCGCTTCGCCACCTCCTCGTCCAGCGGAACAAGGCCGTCGCGCGTATCAACGACGAACAAGATGATGCTGGCCGACTCGATCGCCGCTTCAATCTGCTCCTCGATGTGGCTGGTCAGGTTGTCGGTGTCCTCGATCCCCAGGCCGCCCGTGTCGACCAGCTCAAAGTAGCGATCGCCGACGCACATCAAGTGGGTAAGACGGTCGCGCGTCACGCCCGCCTGATCGTCGACGATGGCGACGCGGCGGTTGATGAGCCAGTTGAACAGGCTCGACTTGCCCACGTTGGGGCGGCCGACGATGGCAACTTGCGGGACAGTCATATCAGAATCGTAGACGGTAGACGGCGGACGGTAAACGGGAAAGTGTTAAAGGCAGGCGCCGAGCGTGTTTGCGGCGTACTACAATGCCCCGGAAGACGTTTTCCTTCCAAGGAATTCGATATGGCCGGCAAAAGATTGGCGCCCGGCCTCGCGGCTGCGGCCGCGAGCTAGAGCGCTTCGTCGACGACGTGATTGCCGGCCGGCCGTTGCGCGTGTAGCCGCGATTTCGCGTGACTCAAAGATCACCCTTCGTCCGGCACCCCGTCCTTAACGACCATCCGCCAGCAGCGGTGAACGCGGCGATTCCTGAAATCCTCCGGCACCGTCTGGCGGCTGATCTCGCGAATCGCCAGACCGCTTAACGCCGCTTCGTCCAGCTTGAAGCGCCGCGAGTTGGTCGAAAAGTAGATCACTCCGCCCGGAGACATGAGCGGGATCAAGCGAGCCAGCAAGTCGGCGTGGTCGCGCTGCACGTCCCAGATGTCGTCGGTCTTTTTGCTGTTGGAGAAGGTGGGCGGGTCGACCACCGCCAGATCGTAGACCGCGCCGGGCCGGTGGAATCTCAAAAAGCCGACCGCGTCGTCACGGACAAAGCGGTGATCGCGGCCGGACAAGTCGTTGAGCTTCAGGTTCTCCTCGGCCCACTCCAGATAGGTGTTCGAGAGATCAACCGTGGTCGTAGCTTGCGCGCCCCCCGCCGCGGCGTACACCGTGAACGCTCCGGTGTATCCGAACAGGTTCAAAAACCTCGTGCCGGCGGCCGCGTCGCGCACCATCGAGCGGGTAATGCGGTGGTCGAGAAACAAACCCGTGTCGAGGTAGTCGGACAGATTGACGCGGAACTTCAAGCCCCCTTCGTGAACGACGAGCGTTTTGCCCTGCTCCGAGAAGCGTTCGTATTGATTCAGGCCCCGCTGCCGCTGGCGGCGCTTCATGAACACGTTCCCCTTGGCCACCTCCAGCGTTTCGGCGGCCGTCTTCGCCATCAGGTCAAGCCAATCGGCGTGCTCGGCCGGAGACCGGTCGTGCGGGCGGTCGTATTCCGCCAGATGCAGGCAATCCTCGTATCGGTCGACGATGAGCGGTATTTCGGGAACGTCGCGGTCGTAGAGCCGGTAGCAGGTGATACCCCGCTTGGCCGGCCACCGCCGCAGATGGCGGGCCCGAGTCGTAAGCCGCCGGGCGAACAGTTCCGCCTGCTCGTACGCCTTGGTCGTCAGGCCGCCGAACGCGGGAACGAGGCTCGGCTTTGGCCTGATGGTTTGCGGCTTCGGATCAGCAAGCGTTTGTCTCTCGTCCGCGACGCTGCCTACCTCGGCCAGCACGGGTTGCTCGTCGTCGGTGGCGATCGACGAGACGGTTGTTCTCTCTTCCTCGGGGCCCGGCGCGCGTTGCCCCTTATCCGGTCTGGGGCCGTGAAACTGGTAATACGTGCACTCGATTCGGCCGTTGTAGAGTTTTCGGCGGCGGTCGGCGGGCCGCCCGACGAGCGTCTCGAAGTCGGGAAACGCGGTCAACACGTAGTGCGACCAGGTCTTCAATCGCCGCAGAACAAGGGGCATCGACGCATAGAGCGATTCCAGATCGTCGTTCTGCCCCATGCGCTCGCCGTAGGGCGGATTACAGATGACGCATCCGTATTGCTTCTGGCTCGACAGGTCGCGAAAGTCGCGGTGCTGGAAATGAATGTCGCCGGCGACGCCGGCTTGCGTGGCGTGATAGCGGGCCAGGCTGAGGACTTCTTCGTCCGCGTCGGTGCCCATGATTCTCACCGGCAAATCCGGCCGGGCGAGATCACGGGCCTCGGCCCGTGCGTCGTTCCAAAGCTTGGGTGAAATGGCGGGCCAGTTCTCAGCGGCAAACTGCCGATTCAAACCGGGGGCCAGATTGCGGCCGATCAAAGCAGCTTCGATCGGGATCGTTCCCGACCCGCAAAACGGGTCGACTAACGGGCGATCGGGTTTCCAGAAGCTGAGCATGACCAAGCCCGCGGCGAGTGTCTCTTTGAGCTGCGCCTCAGCCGCCAAACGCCGATATCCGCGCTTGTGAAGACCCGTTCCGCTGGAATCGAGGGTGAGCGTCGCCCGATCGTCGAGCAGGGCCACCTCCACCGTGTATTGAGGGCCCGTTTCAGGCAGCGAGTCCGTCCGGTGGGCTCGCTTGAGCTTCTCGACGATCGCCTTCTTCACAATCCGCTGGCAGGCCGGCACGCTGGAGAGTTGCGACTTCACCGAGCGACCGTTCACGGGAAAAGCCGCATCACGGCCGATCCACTGCTCCCAGGGCAAATCGAACGTGCGGTCGAAAAGCTGGCCAAAGTCGGCTGCTTCAAACGACCCCATTTCGATCAACACGCGGTCGGCCGCCCGCAGCCAGAGATTGGCCCGGCAGACCGCCGATTCGTCGCCGGCAAAGGCGATCCGCCCGGTCTGCGGGATTCTTGCTTCGTAGCCCAGCCCCTTTAATTCACGGCTTACAACGGCTTCCAGTCCGACGGCCGAGGTGGCAATGAGGTGCAGAGAGGGCATGAGCACGAACCAACAAAGTTAACAAGGCCGGACGACGACTCGGAACGGCCGGGAGGAGGGTTGGATGTCGGCCGCCTTCCCTCGACGATCTGCCTGAGACTCGCGGCCTCCATGTCATCGTACCGCACGTGGCAACGCGATTGGTAGACCTTGGAGGTGGTAGGCACGGGGCAATTGTAGACACCGGCAGCAGCCCAGCGCATGCTAGCAGATGAGGCGAAACGATTCGATTTTCCGCACCTATGCACACCATGCCGCGACTTTTCTGGCGTGCCCGTTCCTGTCTGGCTGTCCTCGCTTGTCTTCTGGCCGGCTGCCAACGAGGTCCTCACACCATTTCGCCAGCGGAGCGGGCGGGCAAGGCGGTGGAGCGGAGAGCGAAGGTCGCTTCCTCTCGGCGGGAACCGCTCATCCGATTGACGACGATTCCCGCTTTTCGACAGTGGGGGGTGCGCGAAACGGCTGCCGACGCCTTGGCGCGAATCGGCGATGCGGCCGTGCCGGCCTTGATCGATACGCTGCACGACCCCGATCAGGAGGTTCGGGCTCAGGCGGCTCAGGCGCTGGCCCGCATGGGCGGCAAAGCGGCCCCCGCCGTCGACGCCCTGATTCAGGCCCTTGACGACCCCAACGAAGAGGTGCGCCGAGGTGCCGCACGTGCGCTGGGGCAGATCGGACCGGAGGCCGGCGAGGCGGTGCCTGCCTTGATCAAGGCAATCAAAGATCCGCGCAACAAAAAGAGAACGGAAGAAGCGGAAGTAGAAGTGAAAGTGGAAGAGAAGCTTCCCGCGGAATCGACGGAGAAAACCCCCGGTTAAGCCAGCGCCAAAAGATAACTTCGCTCCCTCCCTCTGGTGGCACTTTAAAATACGGGCGTTTCGCACGTTCAAGCCGCGGATTCGCCAGACTTGCCAACCGTAACTCGATGCCGCAAAAATAACGGTACGTTCTGGATCTTCGCCCTTCTCGCGCCCAGCCGAACGCCTATCTCGTAAAGTGAGCCAAACGCGGAAGGGAACCGACAAGCATGAGTCATTCCGTTAAACAGATCGTGGTCGGCGTCGCCCTTTTGGGTCTCCTCGCTTACGTCGCGGTGCGCGGCTCGGGCGGCAAGCTGGCCGAAATGTGGCGAGATGTCTCCGGAGCGGGCCCGACGGAAATCGCGATCGACGAACGAGAGGCGCTCGACCGATATGGTTTCCGCTTGAGCGAGTCGGCGCACGAGTGCGGCATCGACTTCACGCATCAGGCGCCCCTGCTCGACAAACGACTCGAGCATATCATGCCGCTGGTCAATCCGATGGGAGCGGCGGTTGCCGTCGTCGATTTCGACGCCGACGGATGGCTCGACCTCTACGTCGTCACGAGCAGCGAAGGGGGCAGGAACGCGCTCTACCGCAACCGGGGCGACGGGACGTTTACGGACGTGGCGGAGGCCGTCGGCGTGGCCGATCTGAATCAGAGCGGCACCGGCGCCTGCATGGGAAGCGTTTGGGCCGACTACGATAACGACGGCTATGCGGACCTGTTTGTCTACAAATGGGGCAAACCGGAGCTGTTCCACAATCTTTCGGGAACGAAGTTCGAGCGCGTGACCGACCAGGCGGGGCTGCCCGCCTGGCTCAACGCGAACGCGGCCTGCTGGCTCGACTACGATCGCGACGGCCGGCTCGATCTGTTCATCGCCGGCTACTGGCGGGACGACATCGATCTCTGGCACCTGGCAGACACCAAGATCATGCCGGAGTCGTTCGAGTACGCCAGAAACGGCGGCCGCAAGTATCTGCTGCACAATCTGGGCGACGGCCGGTTCGAGGAGGTGGCGGAGCAGCTCGGCATCAAAAGCACGCGCTGGACCCTGGGCGTGGCCGCCGCCGACCTGTGCGGCACCGGCTACCCCGACCTGGTGCTGGCCAACGACTACGGCGTGTCGGAGTTTTACGCGAACAAAGAGGGCCGGCGGTTCGAGGAAATCGGCTACGAGACGGGAATCGGCGTGGCGCCCAAAAGCGGTATGGACGTGAGTTTTGGAGACGTGTTGAACAAGGGGCAACTGGCGCTTTATATCTGCAACATCACCGAGCCGGGTAACCTGGTGCAGGGAAACAACCTCTGGGTGCCCACGGACGAGACGCGCGGCGGCCAGCCTCGCTACCTGAACCAGGCGGGGTCGCTGAACGTCGAGCGAGGCGGCTGGAGTTGGGGGGCCAAGTTTGGCGACTTGAACAACGACGGCTGGCAGGACCTTTATTTGACGAACGGTTACGTGTCGGCCAACCAGGGAAAAAGCTATTGGTACGACTACGGCAAAATCGCCGGCGGATTGAAGGGGCTGATCGGCGACGCCGTTTATTGGCCTCCCATCGGTGATCAAAGCCTGGCCGGCTACCAGCCCAAGTGCGTCTGGCTTAACCAGGGGGGAGATTTTACCGACGTTTGTGCGGCGGTCGGCGTGACCGACCGCTACGACGGCCGCGCGGTCGTGCTGGCCGATTTGTTCAACCGGGGTGTGCTCGACGTAGTGGTTGCCAACCAGAAAGGTCCGCTGCTTCTCTACAAGAACAGCGTCGCGCCAAACCGCGACTGGGTGCAGTTCGAGTTGACCGGCGGCGCGCGGCCGGGCCAAACCGGCCTCAGCAACCGCAGCGCGGTCGGCGCTCAGGTGCGACTTTTCTGGAGGCGGGGGCCAGACGGTCCGTTCGAAGAGCAGCTCCAGGTCATCACGGCCGGCGACGGCTATGCCAGCCAGGGAATGTTTCGGTTGCACTTCGGCCTCGGCGAAGATGCGGTGATCGACAAGGCGGTCGTCGAATGGCCGTCGGGCAAAAAGCAGACGGTCGTGAACCTGAAACCGGGCGTGTTGCATCGTATCGCCGAGGCCCAAACCGAGGAGCCCGCTTCATGAGCGCCCCTTCGCGCGTAGTTCATTCCCAGCCAGTCGGCGCTTCGTCGCCGGGCGGGTCTTCTTCGACCGACGGGTCTTCTGTCGTCGGCGCCCCGTGTCCCGCGAGTAAGCCCGACCACACATGGCTCTCGTTTGCCGCTCGTGGGCTGGCGACGGGGCTGCTCGTGGGGGCCTACTACTGGGTGCGAGAACCGCTCTCACGGCTGATCACGAACTGGTACGAAGCGTCGGTCGGCGGCTCGCTCGATCCGACAACACCGCGGGTAATCGGCGTCCTGCTGTTGTTGACCATGCTGGTAGCGGTCTGGCGGAAAGTCGTTCTCTGCGATCCGCGATTTCAGGCTCCGCTGCTGGTAACGACGATTCTGGCCATGGGGGACGCGGCGTTCAATATTCTCGAAAACCACCCTGCTCCACCTTGGCTGGTGAGGCTTAGCGGGGGCACGGTGCTGGAATACTCACCGACGTTTGTGGCCATCGTCGTGACGTTGGTGGCGGAGCTCGTGCTCGGCCGTTTCTTCTGGGGCAAGTGGCCGCACCTAGCCAGCGCCTATATTTCGGGCATCAGCGTCGGCATCCTCATCAAATCGTCGGCCCTCTGGCCGTTTGTGCTCTGCTCCCTGATCTCGATCGCCTCCAAGTACGTGTTGCGGGTCGGCAGCCGTCACATCTGGAACCCATCGAATTTTGGCGTGACGATGATGCTGCTCCTGGCGCCGGACCACGTCGCCAGCCTGAGCGTGCAGGCGGGGAACAACGGCTGGGCGGTGGCGGCCATCTGGGTCCTGGGCGGAATGATCATGTACCGGTTGGGCCGCTTTCACATTCCGCTGGCCTTCGTGGCCGCCTTCGTGCCCCTGGCGTTCTTGCGTAGCTATTTCACCGGCCACCCCTGGCAGACCGAACTGGCGCCGATCACGAGCCCCATGTTCCAGCTCTATATCTTCTTCATGATCACCGATCCAAAAACGACCACCCGCGGTCGACGGAATCAGATCATCGTGGCGGTGCTGGTGGCGGCCATGGAAACCTTCTTGCGGCTGGCATTTAAAGACGTTCATTCGCTCTACCACGCGCTGTTTATCGTGGGGCCGATCACGAACGCGATCGAGATATACGCCGACAGCCGCAAGGCCAGCCTTGCAAAGGCGGCTGCCCAGGCAGCGCCGGCGAACTAAAGGATCCGGCCAACGAACTAAGAGCCCGCCAGGCACGATGAACAAGCGGCACCTGCGTTGGCTCATCTTGACGATCCTGGCGACGGCCACGATCGCCACCTGGGTTTACCTGCCTCAATTCAGGGGGTCGCTGAGCGAGGGAGTTGAGCGGGCCCGGGGGCTGGGTATTTGGGGGCCGGTGCTGCTGACGCTGCTCTATGTTCCGGCCGCGCTCCTGCTTGTGCCCGGCTCGTGGCTCACGGTGTTGGGCGGCTTCGTTTTCGGCTGGTGGCGGGCGGCAGAGGCCGTTTCCATCGGCGCGACGCTCGGCGCCTGCGCGTCGTTCCTGGTCGGGCGTTACCTGGCCCGCGAGCGGGTGGAACGAATGCTCGCCGAGCGTCCCCGGTTCCAATCGCTGGACCGAGCCGTGGCCGAGCAGGGCTTCAAGATCCTGGTTCTTTGCCGATTATCCCCCCTGCTTCCCTATGCGCTGTTGAACTATGCCTTCGGCGTGACACGCATGTCGCTGAGCCGCTTTGCCCTGGCCTCATGGATCGGCATGCTTCCCGGGACGATGGTCTACGCCTACCTGGGCGCCGCCGCGGACCAGTTCGTCGAGTCCGGGCCGGGCACGGCCAGCTCTTCGACCCCCGGGCGAGTCTTGCTCGTCGCCGGAATCATGGCCTCGCTCGCGTTGCTCCTCGTCTTCACGCGCATCGCGACCCGCGCCCTGAGGAGCGCAACCAACGACGCCTCGAACCGAGACTGACCCGGTGGACGAACGTTCCCCGCGCAGAACGCGCCGGCGCCCCGATCGTCATCGTGAAGCCTGGCGGAAATGTAACCGGCCGGCCTGGGTGGCCTACTTTTCCTGAGGAGCACTGGCGGACCGCCGTCAGTATGGCAATGGTCACCGCCGATAAGTAGAATGGCGAACGTCGGTTGTGACGACTCGTCGGTGCTTTTCGCGACGCCTCCCTGCCCGATTTCGGGCACCTCGAACTCTCGCCTCAAGGAAAACCGCATGCGGTCATACCGGGTTCTGTGGGGTCTCGCCCTGGCCGGCATTTTCTTTCTCGGCGGTGCTCTGGATTCGGCGCAAGCCCAACCCCGATTTTTCGGCGGAGGCCGCGGCGGCCGCGGTCGGGACATGTTTATACCCCCCAACGCGGAGCAGAAGCCGGCCGAAGACAAGGAAAAGAAGGACGAAAAGGGGGACGAGAAGAAGGACGAGGAAAAGAAGCCCGAAGAGAAGAAGGACGAAGGTCCCCCGCCCGTTCAACATCCGCTGGAACCAGAACGGCCGGCCGACCCGCGCGAGCTGGATGTGATGCCGGCCGAAGACGGCAAGATCTCGTTCAGCTTCAAGGGGCAGCCCTGGCCGTCCGTGCTGGAATGGCTGGCCGACGTGTGCGACATGAGCCTGGAATGGGAAGAGGCGCCGGCGGGATACCTCGATTTTACCACGCGCGGCCGGTACACGGTCGACGAAGTGCGCGACCTGTTGAATTCGGTTCTCTTGAACAAGGGGTTCACCGTCCTGCGTAACGGCGAAGTGCTCATCGTCGCCAATTTAAAGAAGCTGGATGCCAGCCTTGTGCCACGCGTGACCCCCAGCGAGCTCGGCGAACGGGGCACCTACGAACTCGTTCGCACGTTTTTCGATCTCGATTGGTTGATCGCCGACGACGCGGCCAAGGAGATCGGCCCCCTGTTGAGTCCGTTCGGCAAGGTCACGGCGCTAAAGGCGACCAATCGGCTGGACGTGCTCGACACGGCCGGCAACTTGCTCCGCATCCGTGAGCTGCTCGCGGAAGAACAGTCCGACTCCGGTCAGCAAAGGCTGGTGCGCGAGTTCAAGCTCCGCTACACCCGCGCCGACGAAGTGCTCGACACACTCAACCTCCTCTTGGGCATCGAGCCGAAACAGCAGGGGGGCGCGGCCGTCGACCCGCGCGACTTGATGCGGGTGATGATGATGGCTCAACAGGGCGGCGGCCAACCCGGCATGGCTCAGCCGGGCAAGAAAGAGAACAACATTTTTCTCGCGGTCAACGCGAGAGAAAACAGCATCCTGGCCAACGCGCCCCCGGACAAGATGGGCGTCATCGAGCAGGCGATCGAGGCGGTCGACGTTCCCAAGGCGCGCGGCAGGGGGATTATGGGCGACGCCCAGAAATTCAAAGTCTACCGCCTGTCCGGCTTGCAGCCCGACACGTTGGCCAAGGTGCTCAAAGATCTGGGGAGTCTCGACCCGACCACCAAGCTGGAGGTCGACACGAAGAAGAACGCACTCATCGTCTACGGCCCGCTCGTCGACCACCTGCTGGTCACCGATCTGGTTGAACGGCTCGACGGAGCCAGCCGCAAGTTCGAGGTCATCCAGCTCCGCACGCTTAGCGCGGAGTACGTGGCCGGCTCGATCCTGACCCTGATGAACGGGCCGGAAAAGCAGCAAGACACCTCGCGGCCGCGATGGTTCTACTTCGACTCCAGCAGTCAGCAACAGCAGCAAGACAGCACCGACAAGTTCTGGGTCGAGGCCGACGTCGAGCGCAATCGCCTTTTGTTGCGGGCCAACGAAGTGGAGCTGGCGGAAGTGCGCGCCTTGTTGGTTAAGCTGGGAGAAATCCCGGCGGATCAACGATTTGGCAACACCACCCGGGTGGTGCCTGCCGCGGCCGGTGCCGAGATGAAAGACGCGCTGGAGCGCGCCAAGCGCCTGTGGCAATCGGTCTCACCCAACCCGCTGGAAATCGAAATCGACCCCAGCGCGCTTCGGCCCCAACGCCGGCAGACCAAGCCGCCGGACGAGGCCACGAGCGGCGTGCGGAGGGCGGCACCGACTGAACCGCGAGAAATGGGGCCGGCCGGTTCGAGAGATGGCCGGGGTGGCGCACCGCGTCAGAACCAGCCGCGCGGCAACCGGTCCGCCGATCGCGCTTCGCCCGTTAACCGTTTTCGTCTAGCGCAAGATCGCCTTGAACCAAAGGTTGATGAGGACGAGCAGACCCAGCCGGAGGCAGCGGACGAGCCTGTCCCCGAGGCCAAGGACGACAACGACCCGTCTCCAGCGGCAGCCGAAACCAAGGAAGAAGCAGAGCAAATCAACGACGTCCCAGCCGACGAGGCATCGAACGACAATCCTGAGACGCCGGACTCCGCGATGGAGGAGAGCGACGCCGTCAACGAAGACTCCGGGGTCGATTCTGTCGAAGAATCTCCCGATGCCCCGGTGGCCGACGCTGAATCCGAACTGCCGACCGGCCCCGGCGAGCTTCCCCGGCGGGCGCACGCTCCGATCAAGATCACGCTCGGCCCCCAGGGACTCGTGATCTCCTCGTCCGACACCGACGCCCTGGATCGGCTGGAAGAGTTGCTCAACAACGTCATGCCCGCGCGCACGAACTACGAGATTTTCACGCTCAAGCACACGTATGCGAAGGACATGGTCACTCTCTTGAAGGACATCTTCAAGGCCGACATGAGCAAAGACTCGACCAGCCGCACCGAGGTGTTCGACATGTTCTGGAACGGCTACCGGGGCTCATCCAACCAGCAGACACGGAACACGCTTTCCAGGAGGCGGCCGCTGAATTTCGTGGCCGATCCGGTGACCAACACCGTGCTCGTCCAAGGGGCAGACGCCGCGCAGCTCGCCGAGATCGAGGAGCTCATCGAGCGTTACGATCGGGCCGAGCCGCCCAACTCCGAGTCGGTCCGCCGCACGACGCGGGTCTCTCTGCGTTATGCCAAGGCCAAAGAAGTGGCCGAGGTGGTCAAGGACGTTTATCGCGACCTGCTCAGTCCCAACGACAAAGCGCTGATTGCCGGCCAGCCGCAGCAACAGCAGCCCGGTCGAGACCAACGCGGCAACGACAACTTCTATTCGGCCATGTTCAGCTACCTCACCGACGATCCGACGAAGTCCGAGGTCGTGCCGCGGTTCAAGGGCATGCTGTCGGTAGGAATTGACGAGCGGGCCAACGGCGTCGTCATCTCGGCGCCGCAGATCATCCTCACCGAAGTCCTCAAAATGGTGAAGGATCTCGACGCCGACGCACGCCCTTCACGGGCGGTGGTTCGTGTGCTGAAGGTTCGCAATCCGGGGGTCGGCACCCAGGTGGAGCAGGCTGTTGCGGCGAAGAAAACACCGACGCCGACGGCTGCCGAAACAGCCCCCGCGCCAAATGGTATGATCCCCAACGCAGGCAGATCCCAAGGCGATAGGACGCAAGGCGGGGGGATGAGGTCTAACGGATCGCGCTGAGGTCGCCGACGCGCCGCGTGGAAACGCAATCTTCCACGTAGTCCAGGACGAGCTTCGCCACGTCGAGCTTCAGCGCGCGGGCCAGCGCTTTCCAGCCGGGCACGGCGTTGACCTCGATCGCGTAGAGCCGTCCGTCCTTTCCCGGCAACAGGTCGACGCCGGCCAGCGGCGCCCCGACGGCGGCCGCGGCCCGGTGGGCCAGTTCGGCCAGCTCTGGGGTTACCTCGAGCGGCTCGGCGGTGGCGCCGCGGCTGACGTTCGTTCGCCAGTCGAGCGGGTTGCGCCGCCGCATGCCGAGCACCCGCCGTCCGATGACGAGCAGGCGCAGGTCGGCCCCCTCGTGCGGAACGAATTCCTGCAGGTAGAGGACCGCGCCGAGTTGCTCCAGCATCTTGAACGCCCGCAGGGCCAGGGCTTCATCGTTCAGACGGGTGATGCCGCGCCCTTCGGCGCCGAAGAGCGGCTTGAGCACCACGTCGCCGCCCAACTCGACAAGCGCGGTCATGGCCGCCTCGGCGGTCTGGCAGACCATGGTCCGCGGAATGGTCAGGCCCGCGGCCGCCAGCCGGGCGCTGGTCAGATATTTGTCGACGGCCGCCTCGACGGCCTTGGGCGGGTTGAGCACCGGCGTGCCGGCCGCCTCCAGCCGCGCCAGGGCGTCCATGCGAAAGACCACCTGCTCCAGGGAGCCTGGCGGCATCGTGCGGACGATGACCGCGTCGAGCCCGTCCAGCCTCGTCGGGCCGCTGGCGACCGAGGCCCGGTCGGCAAGAAGCGTCGACGCCAGATCGCAAAACGTCACCTGGAGCAGTTCGTGGCGACCGGAGGCGGCCCGAGCCAGGTCTTTGAGGTACCAACTCTCAGCGGAGGCGAGAACGGCGAATCGCATCAGGCAAGTCGTAGTTGTAGGGTGGTCCCACCATAGTAGCAGGCACGCTCCGTCGTGCCGCCGCCCCCCTCTCTCTTCGGGAGACGGCCGGGGTGGAGGGTGGCTTGCATACCGATTGAGGAATCCGCTTGCCCAAATTTGAACGGCACACGGAGTGTCCCACCCTACCCGCGCGCCAGTCGTCCGTCCACGGCTGCCGAGACGATTGCGGGGGGCCACCGTGGGCGATAGACTTTCGTCGCATCACGATTCGGCTGGAAGCAAGCTATGCGCCCCTTAAGCAAGATCAGCCCCGACTGGTGGGACTACACGACGCTCGACCGCGAAGTTCTCGACGACGCCGCGCGGTTGAGCGCCGACGACCTTCTCCAGCTCTCGCGGCCCGGCTTTCAGGTAAGGTTTTACGAAACACTCGAAGATTTCTACCTGGCCGAGGCGCTCGAATACATCACCGCCTGGCGGGAAGCGACGCCAGAGCGGCCGGCCGGGATATGCGGCCCGATCGGTCCAACCGAGCAGTTGCCGCTCGTGGCACGCCTGGTCAACGAGCTGGAACTCGATCTTTCGCACGCCCATTTCTGGGGCATGGACGAGTGGGTGGTCGACGGCCGCGAGGCGCCCGAATCGTTTGCCCTCAGCTTCGCGCGAGCCGACATGGAGCTCTGCTTCAACCGCATCAGGCCGGGCCTGCGCATGCCGGCCGAAAACCTGCACTTCCCCAAGGCCGACCCCCGCGAGTACGTCGAAAGCTGGCGACACGCCCGCTGCGTCGTCATGCAGGGGGGGCAGGGCGAAGTGAAGCACTGGGCGTTCAACGATCCGCCCAAGCGCGAGGGGCGATACCGCGACGAGCCGCCCACTCCGGCCGAATATCGGCGACTCACGACGCGCGTCATCGACCTGCACCCGATGACCATCATTCAAAACGCCCGCACGTCGGGCGGCGGAGTCGTCACCAACGTGCCGACGCAGGCCATCTCCGTCGGTCCCCACGAGACGTGGCAAGCCGAAAAGGTGTCGATCTGGCACGCGGGGAACCACGACAATCCGTTCGGTCAGCGGCTTACCGCACTCATGATCTCCAAGCGAATCCCCGACTCGGCGGTGCCCATGTCGCTCTTGGCCGATCACCCCAACGTGCAGTTCAACTTCTTCCGCGGCGGCATCGGAAGTTGCGAAGCCGAAATGCACTGAAGGGGAGGTCTTAGGTCTTAGGGAGGGAATGCCCGGAGGCATTTTTTCCCTCTCCCGCCGGGAGAGGGCCGGGGTGAGGGCGGATGAAAGCCGCAAACGGCCGCTCCTCGTTATTCTCGGCAACCAGCCGCCCACGGAGAGCCGGCTACTCGCCCCGCGTGAGCTGCAGGAAACCGTAGAGCGTCTGCGGCTCGTTCTCTCGCAGAATGTAGAACTTCAGCGGTTCGAGGCTGGCCATGTCGGGGCGGTTGAGAATATAGGAGACGTTGTCCAGCGCCACGGTTTCCCAGATGTGCATTCCGACCAGGATATCGCCGCGGCGGATCCCCTGGCGGGCGGCCGGGCTCTCGGGCCTCACGTCGCGGACCAGCAAGCCGCCACGGTAACGAGTCCGGTGGTGATGCTGAAACTGTCTGGCGGAGATAGGCTGCAAGTCGAGCCCGACCACGTCCCAGATCGGGTTGTTTTGCTCGTCTTCCTCCTCGTCAGGTGCCGAAGCAAGCACGAGGCTGACGTTGATTCGCTGGCCGTCGCGCTCGGCTTCGACCGCGATTTTTTCGCCCGGATGGTGGCCCAGCAGCGCGCGCTCCAGGTCAAGAGCACGCACCAGGTGTCGCCGTGCCACCGCGCGGAGGATGTCGCCCGATTTCAGGCCGCTGTCGGCCGCCGGGCTTTCTTCGTCAACCGTTTCCACGACGAGCCCCGCGTCGTCGCTGGCCGGCCGGGCGGTGAGGCCGTGCCAGGTGTGGTCCAGCCGGCGGGTGCTCAGCAGGTCGGCGGCGATCGCCACGACGGTGTCGGCCGGAATGGCAAAGCCGATCCCCTGCGCGCCGGCCCGCACGGCCACGTTCAGGCCGATCATTTTCCCTTCTATGTTCAACAGCGGCCCGCCCGAATTGCCCGGGTTGATGCTGGCGTCGGTCTGAATCAGGTCCTCGTAGCTTTGCGCGTCGCTGACTTGCACCGTGCGGTGCAGGGCGCTGACGATGCCGCGCGTGACCGTGTGCTCGTAGCCGTAGGCGTTGCCGACGGCGATGACCGTCTCGCCGGGCATCAAGTCGTTGGACGCGCCGATGTCGATCACGGGCAGTTTCTCACGAGAGTCGATCTTGATGATCGCCAGATCGGTCTTGGCGTCCCGTGAGACGAGTTGGGCCACGTAGGTTTCGCGGTCGGCCGTGGTGACCGTGATCTTCTTGACGCCGTCGACGACGTGAAAATTGGTGATGACGTAGCCCCGTTCGTCGATCACCACGCCGGTTCCCATCCCGTTGACTCGCTTGGTCTCCGGCTTGGCCTTGTTCTTGTCGGCGCCGATCTCGGCGGGGATGGTCTTTTCGCCGTGGATGTTGACGATCGACGAACGGGCGTGTTCGACGGCGATGACCAGCGCCGTGCGACGCGGCTCCAACTCATCGGCGGCGAGCGTGCCGGCCAGGCAGAGTAGGCCGAGTAGACAAAGCCATCGTCGGACGGCGTGCGGTGAAAGCAATCGGCTCGATCGACGGTTCATGGAGTGCATCGACGCAGGTGTGACAAACCGAAACGGGCCGAAGGCGCACCATGACGAGCGCGTTCTGGGCGCTCGCACCGGCGACCATACGGTAACTTGCCCACTAAATCGGTTCCTGATTTAGGGGGGCTTAAGGACCGGATTTGCCGGCGGCACAGGATGCCCAGCTTGTCAGTCAAATGGCCGACGTGCCGTCGGCATCAAGCCTTGCGAGTTTGCCGTCGTTACCGTGCCGGCGAGGAGGGTTGCCGGAAGGTGATCGATCGCTTCGCCCCAGGGCGTGCCGGCGCCTCGGCGGGGGCCTTCAGCCGCCGCGCAGGTTTCCAGCCAGCGTGCTGCATGAGCTGCTGGGGAGCAGCAAGCTGCAATTCGCCGCTCTCCTCGTCGGAATCGTCGATGTCCTCGTTGGCCGACAAGTCGTCGCTCATGTCGTCGTCGCTCATGTCGTCGTCGTTCATGTCGTCGGTGGGCATACGGCGAGAACTCGGAGGCGGCAACGGCTCGCCTTCCATGCCCGGAGACATCGGTTGAAGCTCCGGTTCGATGCCATCAGGTTCCTCCGACCGCGGTCCGAACACGGGGTAGGTTGGCACTGGGTAAAGGTACCCCGGCTCTTCCCTTTCAGGCGCGGGCAGCGTGGAGACGATGCGCGGGCCCGGAATTCGGGGGTCACGCCGCGGCCGGCAGCACTCAAAGCGACGATAAGTGCGTCCCGCGTAGCGATCGCACTCGGCCGGACAATCCGCCTGGCCCGGGCCGGCGGCGTAGCCGTTCACCGATGGGCCGCAACGCCGTGGACCGTGGCATCCGGCTGAAGAAGCAGCGAGGCAACTCGCGCAGACGATAGTAGAGAGGGCAGTCATCATAGTCCGTCGTCCCATTCAGGCATCCCCCAAACAACAACGGTCACGCTTGGAATCAATCCGAGAAACCGGCCTTGTTCATGAATCTGAGCGACCGCCGATTCTCAGACCGACTCTGCTCTAAAAACTTGTCGGCACGGCACGCGCCGCAAATTAAGTACAACCGGCGAGGTCCGCCCAAATCGTGCTGTTAGTCTGGGAAGTGCCGGAGGCCTAGAGAGAAGTCGAGCGTTTGCCGGCGAATGAGGGCAGCAGTCCCGGAAGCCGCAAACACGCATCCTTGTCGGGCGTGCTCTTAGACGGGCCTTTCGGCGGGCCGCCGCGGGCCGCTTACCTGGGCGAAGCGGCTTTCGTAATTCGGATCGTTCGTACCCATCAGACGGTCCCACACGTTGAAATAGAGGCCGTAGTTGGCGTTGAACGATTCGTGGTGCAGAGCGTGGTGCGTCGGGGTGTTGAGCAGCTTGCCCAAAGGCGACGCCAGGAACCGCGTCGGAAAAATCTCGTAACCGCAATGGCCGAGCACGTTGAACGAGATTTGCCACAACATGAAAGTGAGGAAGGCGGCCGGGTGCATCGGCAAAACGAACACCAAGAGCGGGCCGATGCCGGCCTGCACAAAGGCCTCCAGCGTGCTGAAGCTGTAGGCGGCCCAGGGAGACGGACTGATTGACCAGTGGTGCACCTGATGGGCGCGCTTGAAAAGCCAGCGGTTGTGCATCAACCGGTGCGTCCAATAGAAGTAGGTGTCGTGCAGCACGACCGCCGCGGCGATGCTGGCGGCGAGCCATGGCCAGCCGTACCGATCGATGTCGATATACATCCTCGTCCAGCCCGAATAGCCGGCGAAGACGACGAAGCCCCCCACCAGCCCGAAGACCAGCGCGCTGCGCAGCGACAGGAGGATCTCCCAGGCGATCTGCTTTCGGCTCGGATACTTTGGAACGACCTTGCGGTGGGCCCAGGCTTGCCGCAGACAGACGTACAAGAGAACCCAGACCGCGCCCGCCAGCAGGGCGTACCAGAAGGCGTCGGCCAGCGACATTCGCGGCACCGCCCGCAGGGCGATCGAAAAGCGTTGGGCCAGGGGCATGGGAGAGCCTGCTCCAATCGGCGGATATCTTTCAGATCTGATCTGAGCGAGGACAATTATATTGGCCTTTGATTCCTGGTTTCAATCTGCCCTGCGATGCCCCGCGTTTCCCTGACGATGATCGTGCGCGACGAGGAGGCGAACCTTCCGGCCTGCTTGTCGAGCGTCGCCGGCCTGGTGGACGAGATTGTGATCGTCGACACCGGCTCGACCGACGGAACCCGCTCGGTGGCCCAGTCGTACGGCGCACGCCTGTTCGACTTCCCCTGGTCCGACGACTTTGCGGCCGCTCGCAATGAGGCGCTCAGGCATGCCCGCGGGGACTGGGTTTTCTGGCTCGACGCCGACGACCGGCTGGACGACGAAAACCGAACCAGGCTTCGCGTGTTGTTTGCCCATCTGACTCTCGACCTGGCGGTCTGGCTGCTGCGCTGCGTCAGCGTCTCACAGGGTGATGACGGATCGGCGACCGTGCTTGAGCAGGGGCGGTTATTTCGCCGCGACCCGCGAGTACGGTGGGAATACCGGGTACACGAGCAGATCGTGCCGTCGATCCAACGGCTCGGCGGCGCCACGCGCTCAAGCGACGTCGTCGTGCAGCACGTGGGCTATGGCGAGGCGCGGCTGCGGCGTGCCAAGCTCGATCGTGACCTGCGATTGCTCGCCTTGGACCTGGCCGAGCGGCCGGACGATCCGCTCGTTCTCTTTCACCTCGGTTGGACTCACTGGCTGCTGGGGGAGGCGAGGGCCGCGCTGCCGGTTCTCGAGCGCGCTCGGCAACTCGCTCCGCCCGCGCTGGCCGTTGTAACCAAGCTTTATCCGCTGTTGGTTCGATGCGCGCGGCAGGTCGGCGCGGGCGACGCCGCCCTCGTCGTCTGCCAGGAGGGGCTCGCGCGCCACCCCGACCACGCCGAGTTGCTCTTTCACCAAGGGCAACTGCTCAACGAGCGGCGGCGCTTCGCCGAAGCCGAGGCGTCGCTTTTGCGCATGGTTCACCTGACGGCGAGCGCCGGCGCGGCGATGGGTGAGGATCCCGCACTACGCGGCTTCAAGGGGCGCTGTGTGCTGGCGGAAGTCTATCGCGACTGGGGGAGGCCGGCGGATGCCGAGGCCCAGTGGCAGGCCGCGCTGGCTGAGCAGCCCGGCTACCTGGTCGCCTGGATCTGCCTGGGCGATCTCTACCTGGCCCAGGGCCGGTGGTCCGACGCCGAGCAACTCGCGCGGCGGCTCGAAACCGAGCACGACCGTCCGGCGGACGGGCTGCTGCTGCGGGCCCGCGGGCACATGACGCGGCGCGAGTTCACGACCGCCCGGCGGCTAGCCGAGACGGCCGTCAATCTTTCACCGACGACGCTCATGCCGCGGGAGATACTGAGCCACATTCTGGTGCTGGAGGGGCGCGACTGGGCGGCGGCGGAAGACGCCGTGCGCGAGGTTCTCGCCCGCCATCCCTCGAACGCCACGGCGCTGGCGAACCTCGCGGTCATCCAGCGGCGGCGGACGGAGCAGCCGAGCGCGGCACGCGAGGATGCGGGCAGGTCAAACCCGCTCCTCGGCGGCTCGATCATCGTGGGGTAACACGAACATCGGAAGGTCCCTCTGGCGATCGACAGGGACCGATTCCCTCGACATCTCGTCAGCCTCAACCCTGCCTTCGCCAGACGTTAACTATGCGACCGTGTCAATCAACCGTCGGCCGGCGCGAGTCGATCCCACGGCCAGGAGGCCGGATCCTGCATGTAGAAATCGCGTAACACCTCGTAGAGCTCCGGGTGGCGCCGCGCAAGCGCGATCGGCCGCTCGAAAAAGCACTCCGTCGCGACGGCAAAGAACTCCGCCCGGCTGGTGGCGCCGTACTGGTTCAGGAGCGTCGCGCGACCGAGTTCGGAGGCCCGCACCAGCCGCTGATATTCTTTTTCCACCACCCGTTCCCAGCGACGCTGCTGGCCGCGTTCCAAGGGCGGAGTGCCGTCCATGTCGCCGTCGAGGTCGTCGAGGTGGTGAGCAAACTCGTGAAATACCAGGTTTCCCCCTCGTTCGTCGAGCGACCTGGTGTTCTTCCACGAAAGGACAATCGGACCACGATGCCAGGCTTCGCCGTAGACCGGATGCTCCTCATGGACCAGCCCGTGGTCCATTCCAGGTGGATGCACGTAGGTGTCGGGGTAGATCAGCACCGATTGAATGCGGTCGTAGTGGTATTCGTAATCGATGCCCAGCACGAGCAGACACGCTTGCGCCGCGATGGTCACCTTCATTTCGTCGTCGACCGAGAGGCCGGCGCAGCCGACCCACGTCTTTTCGGCCACGAAGATCCGCACGCGATCGCGCAGCCTGGCCTGTTCTTCGTCTTTGAGCAGCGAATACTGGACGACATTGGTCCGCAGGTAACCGAGCCACGCCTCCGGAAAGGGCTCGGCAAGCAGCCGTTCGCGACGGCGATGTTTGGACCAGGGAAACACGTGGGCTTTGTCGGAACGACCCGTAGCGGCGAATCGGGAGCAGCGACGCGGGTCGACTCTAAATCGCCGTGGGCGCCGTTTGGGGAGGAAGGGGCTTCCTAGCTCGTCACCATCGACGTAGACGGCCTAGGAAGGCCATCCTCCTTAACGGCTGTTTAGTCCGACTCCATCTCGGCGGGCTCGCCGTCTTCCAGTGAACCACTGTACGAGACCACAACCTGGTCGTCTTCGTCAAGTCCTTCGATCACCTCGGCGCGCAGGCCGTCGTCGCGGCCGACGCGGATGTGCGTTTCATTGGCCACGTGGCCATGGACGACGTACACCGTCCCTTCGCCTTCGGACGTGTGCTCGTGTAAAGCGCCTGAAGGAATCGTGAGGCGGTTCGTGGGCTCTTCCAGCAAGATGGTGACGGCGCCGTACATCCCTTCTCGCAAGCGGCCGGTGGGATTGGGCAAGTCGATCTCCGCCCGCATCGTCCGGTTGGCCGGGTCTTCAAATTCGGCGAAGCGGTCGATCTTGCCCCGAAACTCTTCCCCTTGGAGAGCGTCGATGCGCACCACGGCTTCGTCACCGCGATCCAGATAGGGCACGTCGATGTCGCGGACGTAGACGACCACCCGCATCAGGTCGGTCCGGGCCACGGAGAGAAGGGGCATCTGTCCCCCTTCGTTGGCGGCCAGGATGAACGCGCCGCGGTGGTAGTTGCGGCTGGTGATCACGCCGTCGTAAGGCGAAGCGATCTGCAGGTAGTCGGCCATGATCTGGGCCAGTTTTTCGGCGGCCTCTTTGACTCGCAACAGGCCGCGGGCCGCCGCCAGTTCGGCCCGGGCTGTTTCCACGTCGGCCCTGGCGCGTGCCAACTCGGCCTCGGCCGTTTTGACCGCCGCCTCGGCCTCCGCTTCGGCCGAAATGGCCGATTCATATTCTCGCTCCTTCTCGTCGGAGATGCGGTAATCGACGGCCCGTTGCTGCGTCAACTCGATGTAGCGCACGTACTCTTTTTCCCGGAACTTGCGAGCCGCCGTGTATTTGCCGACCTGCGCCTTGCGCTGGGCGATCACGGCCTCGGCCGCCGTAACTTCGGACTCTGCGGCCGTGACGCGCGCCGCCGCAAGCTGGACGTCGGCCTTGGCCTCTTCGACCGCCGCGGCCGCTTCCTCGACCCTTTGCTTGCGCTCCGGATCGAACACCTCGGCCAGCACCTGTCCACGCCGAACTGTGTCGCCGATGTCGACCGATTGGGCCGTCAAGTAGCCCGAAGCCTTGGAGTAGAGGTCGGCATATTGGAAAGCGTGCAACACGCCGGGCTGCGTTGTCGTGCGGGCCAGCCCTCCGCGGTGCGGTCTTTCGGTCTTTACCTTGAGGCGGGCTCGATCCTGCTTGTCGTCGGAGTCATCGCCCCGAGAGTGCCCATTCTGCGAACCGCCGCCGGATCGGTCCTTGTCGGCGGTGTCGTTTGAGTCCTCTCCGGCATAGGCCGACCAGGCATACGCACAACCCGCTCCCGCGAGCAGAGCCAAGGCGATGGCCACCGCCCAGGACAGCCAGCCAGTCCGGCTTTCGTTCTGGTAATCTCGCCGGGTTTTGTCTGCGTCGCTTTGATCGACGGTGCAGGGTGAGGCGGAGATCATGACCGTGTGCTTGAAGTGGTGTGGAACCGAACTTGTTCCATTTGGCCCACCTGCGCGTGCGGGAGGCCGGCCCAATCGTCCCCAAGTGAGAGCAATCTGTGCGCCGCGAGCTCGTTTGCGGTGTACGCCCTCGATTGCAGGCGAGACGCCCGCACCGCCCCTCCCCGTTTGCACGCACGGTGGCAGGCTTCGCGCCAGGCTGCTCGCACCAGGAGCCAAGGCACAATGTTTGCGGCCCCGCAAATGGTGGTCACTTTACGAAGGGGGACGGCTATGTCGGACGAACGACGGGACGAAACGCGGCAAGGCGACCGCTCGTCGGCACAGAATGAAGATGCGCAGAGGCAGCCGGGCACGACCGCCCTCAGCACCAGCGACCCAGCGATCAAGTCGAGCGAAGCGATCGGTGCGCCCGAGAAAGCGGTGACTTATCAGACGAGCCACGTCTCTGCCGCCCCAGATCCTTATCCGTTCGAAGCAGGAGGGGACGTCGTTCAAGAAAGAGGCCAACAGAAACGTGACGGAGACAAAGGCGCAAAGAAAGGCGACGAGCAGGGGAAGGATAACCGGCAAAACGGCCGGCACCGAGGCGGGGAGCGAGGCTCACGCCAGCAAGGGGAGCACCGTGGAGGGGACGAGGAGAGCGAGCAACCGCGGAGGAAGACAAAGCACGCCCAGACTGCCAGTGCGGTGAACTGGAAGACGCTCGTCATGAGCGCGGTTCTGGCGGTGGTTTGCGGCGTGGGGGGAGCCTGGGGCTATTCGTCCTTCTTCGGAGCGTCGAAATCGGACGAGCAGGACTCCGACAAGAAAGGCTCAGACAAAGGTGACAAGGGGGGAGGCAAGTCGGGCGACGAGAAATCGGGCGAAGCGAAATCGGGCGGCAACGGATCGGGCAAGTCCAGTTCGGGAGGCAGCTCGAGCGAAGGGGGCGCGTCGGCCTCCGAGATACCCGGCTTCTCGGCGGCGAAGGATGCCGAAACATTCCGCAAAGAGTTGGAACACCTCTCGCACCGGCTCGACCTGCTCGCCGGCCGCATCGACCAGGTGACGCAGCCAGAGACTCAAACGCCCCCCGTGCTGCACACGCTGCAGGAAAAAGTCAACGAATTGGAAAGCGAGGTCGACCGGGTGGCAAACCTGCCTCACCGGTTTGAGCGACTCCAGCAGAAGCTCTCGAGCGCAGGCGAAGAGATCAAGATGCTCAAAGAGCGGATATCGGGCGAAGAGATGCCGATTGGCGAAGCGCCGTCCGCCCAGCCGGAAAACGGACCCGTTGCCGACGACCGCAGCGCGACCATCGCCTTCGAGGCCACGGGCACCGCCAACCCGGCCGACGAAGCCACGCTCAAGCTGGCGATCGGCCTGTTTCGCGAAGGCCATTACTCGCAGGCTTACGAAGTGTTGCGGCGGCTGCAGCGCGAGCGTCCGCGCGACGCCCGGGTCTGGTATTACTCGGCGCTGGCCAACGGAATGGCGACGGGAGACTGGTCGGGCAAAACGAAACGGCTGGCCGAACGAGGGCTGGCTTGTGAAAAGGCCGGCACGCCCTCGCGTAACGATATCGACGCCGCGCTGACCAATCTTCCGTCGGGCCACGGCGAGGACTGGCTGGCCGAACAGCGGCAGGCCGTCGTGTCGCGCTGAGGGGAACATTTTTTGCGGTCCCGCCGAACAACGAGCACCGCGGTCGATGAAAACATTGCCGAAGTCGTCTTTCGCTCCGCGAAAGGCGACGGTAGGTGGCAGGGTGTTTCCCAACCAAGTCTGACGCTAACGTCCTCCGCCCTTTTGTCTCGCCCACACGAAAGCAGCCATGCGCGGACTGATCGAAGCTTCACTGCGAAACAAACACGCCGTCGTTGTGTTCGCGCTCACGATCGTGCTGTTGGGTGGGTTGAGCACCTACCTGGTCAAAATCGACATCCTGCCGGCATATCAGAGCCCGGCGGTCATGGTGCTCACGTTCTACAGCGGCATGCCGCCTTCGGACGTGGAAAAGGACATCACCAACCGCATCGAACGCTGGACCGATATGGCTTCCGGGCTGAAGCGACAAGAATCCCGCTCCATCCTCGGGGCCAGCATCGTTTACAACTACTTTTACTCGAGCGTCGACCGGGGGGAGGCAGTCACCCTGACGCAGTCGATGGCCCAGTCGGTCGTGCCGCAAATGCCGCCCGGCACGCTGCCTCCCGTCGTCATGTCCTACGACCCGACGAGCACGACGCCCGTCTGCATGATCGCTCTCAACAGCGAGGCGTATGGCGAGAAAACGCTCTACGACGTCGGCCGATATGAAGTCCGCAATCGTGTCATGACGGTGCGCGGGGCGGTTTCGCCCGTGGTGTTCGGCGGCAAGATTCGGGCGGTCCAAATCTATCTCGACCGGCAGCGCATGCAGGCTCGGCAGTTGTCGCCGCTGGACGTGATGCAAAGCGTCGCCACGTCGAACGTGTTTCTGCCGACGGGCGAACTGATTGTTGGCGACAAGGATTACTTCGTCGAAAGCAATTCCTTGATCTCAGAAGTTGAAGATATGGGGCAAATCCCGCTGCGTACCGAGCACGGCAACCGGGGCTACGTCGGCGACGTGGCAACGCCGACCGACTCCTCGATGATCCAGACGACCATCGTGCGCGTGCAGGGCAAGAAGCAGGTCTACGTTCCCGTGATGCGGCAAAGCGGCGCCAGCACGGTGGAGGTGGTCGACCAACTGCGGGCGAAGCTGCCCGAGATTCAGTCGCAGTTGTCGCGGCCCGGCATCAAGCTGGAAATGATCATGGACCAGTCGGTCTACGTCCGCAACTCGATTCGCAGCCTGGCCACGGAAGCGGGCCTGGGAGCCCTGCTTTGCTCCCTGGTTATTCTGCTTTTCTTGGGCCGGCTTCGCATGACCGCGATCGCCGTCATGACCATCCCCATCTCCATCCTGGCGGCCATCGGACTGCTGTTCGCCACGCAGCAAACCGTCAACGTCATGACGCTGTCGGGCATCGCGATGGCCATCGGGCCGATGGTCGACAGCGCCATCATCTGCTTGGAAAACATCGACCGCCTGCTCGAACAGGGGGAATCGCTGCACAACTCTTCGCTGGACGGCGCCAGCCAGGTCGCTTTGCCCGAGCTCGTTTCTAGCTTGAGCACGCTGATGGTCCTTTCGCCCCTGGCGTTCATTCCGGGCGTCAGCTCGTTTTTGTTTCGCCCGATGGCCATGTCGGTGGCCTTCGCCATGGCGACCGCCTACATCCTCAGCCGCACCCTCGTTCCCGCCGCCGCCGTGTCGTGGCTCAAGGAAGAGAAGTCGCAGGGGGACGACCGCAACGCGGGCCCGATTCGTCGGGCTTTCGACAAATGGCAGCGAATGGTGGAGGGGGGCACCGACCGCTACGTCCAAGCACTCGACTGGGTGCTCGACCACCGCTGGCTGGCGGTGGCCGTGGCTTTCTCGTTGTTGTTGGTGGTGGTCGGCGCGCTGGTCGTGCCCATCCGGCGCGAGTTCTTTCCCGAGGTCGACGCGGGGTCGTTCGAGATCTACTGCCGGGGGCCAAGCGGCACCCGTCTGGAGAAGATGAACGATCGCGTGGCCGACGTAGAAGACTACATCCGCCAGAAGATTCCGGACAAAGACCTCAAGCTGCTCCTCTCGGAGATCGGAGTCACGCCCGACTGGTCGGCCGGCTACTCCAAGAACTCGGCCAAGTTCGAGTCGATCGTGCGCGTGCAGTTGACCGAGGACCGCGACGAATCGGCGCAGCACTACGTGCACGTCTTGCGGCACGGGTTTGCCCGCCAGAAGAAGTTCGCCGATCTGGAGTTTTCCTTCAACGCCGGGGGCTTGATCCTGGGCGCCCTGAACGAAGGCAAGGTCACTCCCATCGACATCCGCGTCAGCGGCAAGAAGAAGCGGGACGCGCACCGGATCGCCGACCTCATCCACCGCAAAGTGGCCGAGATCGACGGCGTGGCCGACGCCCGCATCCTGCAGCGCCAGGACTACCCCACCTACAAGATCGAGGTAGACCGTGCCAAGGCGGCCGACCTCGGTCTGGCGCAGGAGGACGTGATGAAATCGGTCATCGCGGCCCTCAACTCCAGCATTCAGTTCAACAAGCACATTTTCTGGATCGACGAGAAGAGCGGCAACCAGTACTTCGTCGGCGTGCAGTATCCGGAAGAGGACGTTGAGAACATCGAGTCGCTGCTCGATATCCCCGTAACCGGCGTCAACCAGTGGTCGCTGGCGCACCGGGCCGCGGCGCGCCATCCGCCAGAAATCACGCGGCCGGCCGAAATCAGCAAGGCGACGATCGCCGCCCCGGTCCCCCTGGCGAACGTGGTGAAAATCACCCGCACCACCAGCCCGCCCCTGGTCACGCATGAGGACATTCGTCCCACGATCGAGCTGCAAGTGAACGTCGAAGATCGTGACCTTGGGCACGTCGCCGACGACATCGCCGAAGTGCTGGATCAGTTCGGGAAGAAGAAGGAAAAGAAGTCGGGCAAGAGCGAGCAACAAGGAACGACCTGGAACGCCTACGACCCCGATTCGAGCGAAAAAGAGTTGTTGGAAGGCGTCAACATCTCGCTTAGCGGCGAGTACTCGCGCATGCAGGAGACGTTCGAGAACCTGGCCGCCGGCCTGGTGCTCGCCGTGATCCTGATCTACTTCATGATGGTGGCGCTCACGCAGTCGTTCGTCGTGCCGTTGTGCGTGCTGCTGGCCGTGCCGTTGATCATGATCGGCGCGCTGCCGATGCTGTTCATCACCAAAACGGCGGTCAACGTGCAGTCGCTGTTGGGTTTCATCTTCAGCGTCGGCATCGTGGTGGCCAACACCGTTCTGTTGACCGACGTGGCCCAGCAATTTCGCGACGAAGAAAACCTCTCGCCCCGAGACGCCATTCACAAGGCGGCCAAGATCCGTGCCCGCCCGGTGACGATGACCGCCCTGGCCGCCTTCTTTGCCATGATTCCTACCGCCTTGGCCCTGGAGAAGGGCAGCGAGGCGAACGCCCCTTTGGGGCGGGCTATCTTGGGAGGTCTGCTGGCCGCCTGGCCCTCGACGCTCTTCATCGTGCCCTCGCTCTACACCATCATGGTCCGCGACAAGCGGGGTCGTGAATCGGACGACGGTAAATAAGCCAGTGCCCTACCACACTACCTGCGCGCGCGTCAGAAAGAGGTTTGCGTTGGTCGGCATGTTGTTGACGTTGTTCATGGCGTAGATGTAGTTGGCCATGACTTTCAACTGCTCGTTCAAATACCAGTTGATGCCCAGCGTGATGTCGTTCAGCCGGCCCCCCTGAATCGACTTGTCGCTTAAATTCATCGTCGAGAAGCGGGCTGCCACTTCCCAGGCCCCCAGGCCCTGCGCGATGCTGCGATCGCCGCCGCGAACGCGAAAGAAGTTCGTGAACGGGGTGACCGAGGTGTAGTACCCCTGATCGCGGCTCCAGACGCGGTTCTCGCCGGTGAGAAAGTAGCTCACAAACACGTACGCCCCTTGAAAATAATAAGTGGAAGCGCCCGCGGTGGGGTCGACCCAATTCGCGTAGAATTCGCCCTGGAAGGAGAGCGGTCCGAGCACCGTCGAGGCCTCGACCTGCGCGATCTGGCTGCTTCGCGCCAGAATCGGGCCGGTGTTGATGAAGTTGGGAATGAGGTTGGGCTGGTTGTCGAAATTCAACACGGCCTCTGGCGTGGTAAAATACTTGACCGTGCTGTTGCGGGCGTTCTCGTAGAGGTAGGCGCCGCCGAAATGAAACAGGTAGCGCCCCTGAGAAGGCTCGTCGTACCAGGGCAGAAAGACGAACCGCTGGGTGAAATCGAAGCGGCCGGCCTTGCCAAACTGCTCGCCTTCGTCGGTCGCCTGGAAAGTTGAAATGTCGCTGTAGTACGACGCCAGGTAATTGGGCGTCGAATTGAACAGCATGAGGCCCAACTGGCGAGCCGGATTGAAGGCCTGGGGCAGGCCGCGCTCGATGAAGGTGGTATCGTTGGCGCTCATCAAGCGCTCCGTGCTGAGCGGGACGCGAAACTCGCCCATTCGCAGCGTTCCCAAGTAGCCGAGCTGGCGGATCTCGGCATAGGCGTCGGTAATACGCGGGCGGCGGTTCGTCACCTGATCGGGGTCGACGAAATCGACTTCCAAGCGGTAGAAGTAGATCTCGTAGCCCGCGCCCTGCACGCCGAGACGCGCGCGGCGGAAATCGACGCCGTTGGGCGCATGCCCAACCTGGGCAATGTTCGAGGGGCTCTGTCCGATCGACACCGAATCAGCCTGAATGCGGCCGAAAATGTTGTGCTGGAAACCATCCGCGCTGCCGAACATCCTCCTGGACTCGCGTTTTTCGCCCTGTCCGGTCTGTTGACGCTGCTGTTCCAGATCGCGGACGCGGCGGTTCAAGGAGTTGAGCGCATCTTCGCCGCCGTTTTCCGAAAGGCTTGGCTGATAGGCGACCATTTCCACGCCCGGCCCGGCCGGCGGCGGAAGCTGGCTGTCGGCGAAAGCGGCGAAGTCCTGCGCAAGGCCCGGCGCCACGCCGTCGGCCCGGCGAGACGGGTCGCGCGGGCGGCTGACAGAAGCCACCTCGGCGTTCGTCGGCACACGCACGGGGGCCGCGACCGGCGTGCTTACGCGCCCGCCCGGCCGGTAAACACGGTTCTGGTCATCCGGTGCTTCCACCCCGGGCAACTGCGCGACGACCTTGCGCGTTACGCAGCAACACAGCCATGTTGCCAGCAACAACGCCAGTAGGGACACGCTCGCCGTTTTCATGAGGGCGGGTTCGCCAGCCGTTTCTTCGACTGGCTCTCGTCCCGCGCGTCCGCCGCCGCAGGGTTGGGCAACAGGAACAGCCGCGCCGTCGCGGGCAAATCGATCGCATGTTGGCTTTCCGCAGCGGACAATGCGGCCGGCGCGTCGAGCGTCTCGGCGCAAACGCGGGAAGCTTCGCGCAGGAAGCTCCGCTCGCTGGTGGCCGGCGAAGGCAGGGGTTCGGAGGGCGCATCCTCGGTGCGGGTTGTGCCCGCTTGCGCCCGCGCGACACCGATCACCAGCAACCATGCTGCCGTGTCCCCCCGGATTCCACGCGACATGGTGGTCGTTTTTTCGAGAGTTTTCGGGTGTGAAACTCGCGCCCGGCGGCGCGCCTGTTTGATGGATTACCCTCGCTCGCGGTGAATCCGCGTTGGTTATGTGATGGCCGTACAATGAGAACGACCCATAGGACTTGTCGGCAAGGAACAAGCGACACAATCATCAAATCTCGCACCCTCGCCCCATTTGCGCGGAAGGAACTGCAACTCTCCGCAGCAAATCGCATCCCCCAAGGATCAAGAGCCTATCCGAAAAGCGGCATGGTGGAGCGGGGCGTCTCGCCTGCCCGACCGTTCTCGGATAGGCCCTAACCCCGAGAAGAACACGCAGACATCGGGCGGAGCCTTGCGGCCGTCACGGCTCTCGTCGTCGCGATTTCAATGGGGGGACAGACGTCGATCCCCACGGCCAGCCGTTGAGTTGAAGGATTTGGGCGCGGCGCGGTTGCGCGGAGAAATGGCCGGGCAGCAACACACAAGTCTCGCAAACAAAAATGCCACGACGCCCGAGGGCGTCGTGGTCGATCGGCCGCCCCGCCCGTGCAAGCGTCGCTCGCGGTGGCAGGGTTCGCCTTGAGAGCCTGTCGAGGAACCGGCAGCGTGGTGCGGGCGTCTCGCCTGCCCGCCAGTTCTCGGATAGCTCTTCGTCAATCATGCCACACTGGCGGGATTACTTCCGCGTAAGCCGGCCCGCACGAGCGCGGCCGAGCCCAGTTCGGCCAATTGCACCGAGCGGACCACGGCATCCTTGTCGCCGGGCGATTTTTCGCTAGGCTTGGTTTGAAAACAATGCCGACGTCGTCTTTCGCTCCCGCGAAAGACCGCCCTTTCGCGAAGCAGCGAGGCGACGATAGGCGTCGGCAGGCCGTTTTCAAAGAAAGCCGAAGCTTGCTCGTAACTCCGCGTGGCGTTCTTCGTCTAGCGACCAGGCCTCAGGGAAGCCCGGCTCACCTACGCGCCCGTAGCTCAATAGGATAGAGCAGCGGATTTCTAATCCGCCGGTTACAGGTTCGAGTCCTGTCGGGCGTGCTGAACTAAATGGCCGCAGGTCAGTGACTTGCGGCTTTTGCGTTTTCGGCCGATCGACGGCGCCGATTCGCTTGGGGACAATTTGGGGACAAATTCAACATAACGTTGCGGCGACATTGACCGGCCCGCCCGCCGAGTCTGCCACGGCGAGTTGGACAGTTGGTTGGACGTGATCGACCGCATGCAAGATGGCCTGATTGGAAAACGCTGCCCCGATCGATCCGCGGGACGCCGACAGAAGGCGGCGCCCCCGAAAGAATCCTATTCAGACCACTATTCCGGTCCTTTATCATCCTCACCGAGGGGATACCGCGGCGTTCGCTGCGCCGACCTTTTCGGCGATAGAGGCTGCAAGCGTTTGAGGATATCACCGAACTCGCCCGCAGATTCCTCCGCTTCGGTCTGCTTCAAAGACATTCGAGCATATTCTCGAACACTCGAAGCGAACTTGACTAAGGGATCTAATCGCAGCGCTTCGTCGGCATCCGCGATGGCCTTGTCGTAGTCTTTCAGTTGGGTCCAGCAATGCGCGCGTTGCGACCAGGCCGAAGCGTTGGTCGGTTGCAGCCTAATGGCTTCGTCTAGGTCGGCGATCGCCTTTTCGGGCTGGCCCTTCGACGACCAGATCCGAGCGCGATCCGTCAAGGCCCGCACGTGCTGAGGATCGAGTTGCAAGGCCGCATCGAAATCTTCGAGAGCCGCGTCCGGATCTGTCTTCATCCGCAGCCAACCTCGCAGCACATAAGATTTGACCGCGATGCCGCCTTTCGCATCGAGCTTTAAACTCTCCGACAGATCCGCGATCGCATCTGCTTTGTTACCCTTTTTCATGCGTGCCCCGGCCCGACGATAGTAATATCCCGCATGGCTGCCATTCAGATTAATCGCCTTCGAGAAATCGACGGTCGCCTCATCATAGCGCTCCTTCTTGAAATTGGCGCAGCCGCGGTTGTCGTAGACCGCCGGGTCGTCGGTGCCCAACCGTATCGCTTCATCGAGGTCGCTCAGAGCAGCATCGAAATCCTTTCGTGCGACGGCCGCAGCACCGCGCATGGCGTGGGCCAACGACGATCCGGGAGCCAGTCGCACCGCTTCATCCGCGTCGATCCTGGCCTTATCGAGTTCGCCGCGCCGGAGGTGCACCGAGGCAGAATAGGCGTGGCTGTCGGCATGTTGCGGATTGATGGCCAGGGCGGCTTGGAAATCTTCCATCGCCTCCTCCAGGTTGGTTTTGAAGCGCAACCTGCCTCGTGCCACACGGATGTCAATCGCCCGCGCGTGGTTCGGCGCAAGCTTCAGAAACTCGCTCAGATCGACGATGGCATTGGCGACGTCCTCCTTCTTCACCCAAACTTCGGCCCGGCGAAAGTAAAGTTCCGCGTTGGCGGCCTGCAATCCGATGGCCTGGGTGTAATCGACCACTGCCTCGTCGTATTGCTGTTTCAGGAAATGCACGAAACCGCGGTTGGCGTAAATATACACATCGGCTGCACCGAGACGGATCGCCTCATCGAGATCGGACAAGGCCCCATCGACATCTCCGCCGGCCGCCTTGGCGGCGCCGCGGACGGAAAAACTGTGAGCCAACTTCGGTGCGAGGCGAACGGCTTCGTCGGCGTCTGCTTTCGCTCGCTCGACCTCGCCCCGCAGGACGTAAATCTCGCTGCGCGACGCGAATGCCGCCGCGAACTCCGGATCGAGTCGAATGGCTTCGTCCAGGTCCGTCAATCCTTTGTCGTAGTCTCCCTTGGCGGCCCAACAAGTGCCGCGGGCCCTGAGCAGGTCGGCAACGGGCGGATTGACTCCCATGGCCCCGTCGTAGTCTCGTATTGCACCGTCAAAATCGCCGCGAAGGCTTCGGAAGTATCCCCGTGATATCAACGACGCAGGGTCGCGCGGATCGAGTTCCAAAGCGCGGTCGTAGTTGCTCGACTCTTCGTCCGATCGTTCTCGGGCCTCGGCGATTTTCGCCCGCACGAAGAAAGCCCGCGCGCATTGCGGCGCAAGCCGCAGGGCTTCGCTGACGTCGGCGTCGGCCTGATCGAGTTCGCCACGCTTCAACCAGCCTCGAGCGCGACCCAGATAGAGAGAACTGTTTTCGCTGTCTTGTAGCCGAGCGGTGAAATAATCCACCACATGGTCGTCGCGCACTAACTCCGATTGCCGCACCCAGCCGTAATGCACTTTGAGCCAGATTCCCTGTGCTCGCTCGACATCGAGCCAAATCCCTGACAGAGACAAGGACATCGCCGGGGCCGTATCGTCCGGCTTCTCGCGAAGCACGACCTCGGCCGACGTGGCGATCGCTCGGTGTCCGGACCAGTTGGCCAGCGTCTGTTCGTCCGCCGATGGCTCCGACTCCCCCGCGAGGACCGGAGAAACGAGAAAGAACACCGTTCCGGCAAACAATCGAACGGTTGGCTTGTGCATGCGATGACATCCTTGCCCTGTGGGAAACTAGCTTCCGGCGTGGTAAGTCGGGCAACAACCTTCGACCCTCGTGGATGGTCGGGTAGCCAGCGAATTGACACGGCCACCAATATGGCTAGGAAGACTACGGCAATCCGTCGCGGGCGTCAACGATGGTTCTCCTGGTCCCAATCGATGGCTCTAGGGGCGTAAGATCGGTTTCCCGCGCATCATAACCTGCTTCCGGCCGACCCACCGAATGCAGATGAGCGCGACTTCGCCGGCGGACCGGTTTGGGCATTAAAACCTCGCGCAGTCCGGCGACCTTAGGTCTCCGGAGCCGAAGGTTACAGGTTCGAGCCCTGTCGGGGATAATGACCTAAGTGGCCGCTGGTCAGCGACTTGCGGCCTTTCTCTTGTGCCTCACCTCTCGGGGTGCCGAGAGCTTGGGGACAATTTGGGGACAACGTCGGCGTGACGTTGCGGTCGTGTTTGATGGCGACCAGCCGGGCTTGGCCGAGCTGATCTGGACACTTGGTCCGCGCGAAATCGGCAGGCATCGATGTGACCGCGACGTGTCTCCGCGATCAGCGGTTCAGCCCCACAGGAGGCCGTCGAGCGAAGAGCGATAGCGGGCCGACAAAAGCGTCTCGCCGCAGGCGAGGCTGTCAACGTCGCGTCGGCCTGCCGCGGGGGCCAGGGCAGCGCGCAGGCGAGCCGAACGAATACAGGGTCAGAACTATTTATTAAATAGTTCTGCCCCCGTCTTACTCCAGGCGTTTCGATACGTTTGCGACAAGGATCTTCTGGCCCTCGCACGAATTAGCGGCGCCCGCGATGCTGCGTTCGTTCGCAAAGCCGCCTAGATCGGCCCCTCGTAAAAACCCGGTCGGCCATTGCGGCCGGGCGCTCTCTTATTCATGATTGGACTCATCGCTCCCTGCCGCGCGCATCGTTTGTTCGCGGGGAAGCCGGGGAGTTTCCTTTGGCGCCTCCGGCGGCGACGAGAACAGGCGGATCTCGGCTGTGGCACCAGCCTCGTCATTGCTGCGCCGCCAGCATCCTTGGGCGATCGAACTACTAACGCATACCGTCACCATTGAAGGGAGCAAAGCAGAAATGAAGGCCTGGTTTCGCCGTTCGCCGTGGGAGGCGAAAAACGGCAACTCGAACGGCAGGAATCGCAAGGGCCGCAAGGGTCGACGCTCGATATTCGATCGGCTGCCGAACTCGTTGGAACGCCTGGAAGACCGCGTACCGCTGGCCGCCGACCTGGCGATGAATATGAGCGCTTCCCCGACGACCACCGTCGTGCCGGGCGCGCTCGTCACGTACACGATTCACGCGCAGAACCTCGCCGCCGGAACCACGGCGGCGACCGGCGTCATGGTGACCGACACGCTACCCACGGGCGAAACCTTCGTCGACGCCACCGTCACCGGCCCCGGCTCGCCCACGGTCGCCGGCTCGAGCGGCACGCTGACGGTGACCGCGAACCTCGGCACGCTCAAGCCGGGCGACACCGACGTCATCACCATTCAGGCGCTGATCGACACCACGGCGACCGGCATGCTGACGAACCCCGCCAGCATGACGAATACCTCGGGCGACACGAATCCCCCGAATGCCACGGTGAACAGCACGGTCAATGCCGCGGCCCCAACGAACAACGTCTCCGTGACGAAGGACTCGGTGCCGAGCGGCGCTATCGGCACCGTCGGCGCATCGCTTACCTACCAGGTGATCATCACGAACAACACCTTCACCCCGGCGGCGGGTGTGCAACTGTTCGATCAGCTCGATCCGAACGAAACGTTCGTCTCGGCCAGCGACACCAAGGGCGACACCTTCACCAACGTCGGCGGCACGATCACCACTACCATGACCAGCCTGGGAGGGGGCGTCACCGACACCGTGACGATTGTGGCCCTTCCTACGAAGGCGGCAGGCATCGTCGGAGGGGTGACCAACACGGCCAGTATCGCCGTTCCCAGCGGGAACCTCTCCACCAACGTCGTCGCCAACAAGACGAACACGGTCCTTCCGGCGGCGGTGGGCGGCACCAACCACGCCGGTGCCGGCTTCCTGCAGGGGGTGCCTGGAGACGGCACGCCGCAAACCTTTGTCCAGAATCTTTATCGCGAGCTGCTCGGCCGCGAACCCGACAGTGCGGGCGACGCGTTCTGGGTGGGCTTCGTCCAGCAGCACAACACCGCGGCCGGGCGATCGCAGACCGTCCAGGCCTTCATGAATTCGCCAGAGTATGCGGTGCACTATGTGACGACCGTCTATGAAATCGTTCTCGGTCGTGCGCCGGACGCGCCCGGGTTGCAATTCTGGACCCAGAAAATGGGCCAGCCGGGTACGCCGGCGAACAAGAGCGGCAGCGCCGACGAGAAGGCCATCGTGGCGGCCTTCTTCGGTTCCGATGAGTTCTTCATCAAGTCGGGCAACACGCCCCAAGGCTGGATCAACGCACTGTACGAGGATCTCCTGGGACGTGCCCCCGACGGCAGCGGGGCGGCGTTCTGGGCCAACGAGCTGGCCGTCCGCGGATCGGGCGACCGCGACGGCATCGTGCGCGACCTGCTCACGATGCCCGAAGCGGCTCACTTCGTGCTCGACACCTTTTATCCGACGCCGGGCGGCACCGCCAGCACGCCGCTGGCGGCTCCCGGGACGACGGCCGGAACGGGCCGCGACGACCTGTCGCAGCTCACCGGCGCCGGCTGGGAAAACCTCTCCCTGCAAGGACCGTTCGGTAGCCAATCCGAGGGGAACGACGTTTTCTTTGCCTCTTTGGCCGGAGGAGGCAATTGGGGCGACGTGCAGCTACTGATGCTTAGCACGGACCAGTTCTACACCAATCCCAACCGACCCATCAGCGGATGATTCGTCGGGCGGGGGAACGGCAGCCTCGCAGGATTTAGCATGCGAGGGCAACGTCGCCGAATTGCCAGCGAACATGTGGACAGTTCGGTTTGATTTCTAATGCGCCGGTTACAGGTTCGAGTCCTGTCGGGCGTGCTCTTAAAGCCGTCTGCCCAGATGAGCCGGTACAGCGACCGATCGACGGCAGGCGAAGGGATGCGATGGCAGAGATTGGCAGGAAATGGCAGACATTCGCCCGCCAACTCCGTAGCGGCGGCATCTCGCCGCCGTTGCCCGCACGGTTTCAATCGAGGTCGGGGCCCACGACGTCGGGGCAGAGATTGGCAGACAATGGCAGGCCCGCGGCGATGATGAACCGATTCGGGCATTGACGGCGACCGCTCGAGCAGAAGGCGCTCGTTGCCTTCGAGGCGCTGGGTCGCCGTGGGTAGCCGCGCTTGCCAGAACGGGGGGGCTGGGTCGCGGGCTTGCCTGGTCGGGCGTCCCGCCCCGCCACGGTTGCGCGGCTTGAGACCGCCCGTCTCGGCTTGCCGCCTCGCGAGTCTCGCCGGCTTCAGGCCGAAGCCTCGCCGGACTACCCGTTGTCTATGATGACGGGCGTTGGGGTGCCGTTGATGTGTTCGTCGGCCTGGTCTTCCAAGCGGCTCATCCGCTCTTCGAGTTCGGTCGCCTCACGCAACCGCGGCCCCAGTTCCAAGACGGCTTTCGCGGCCCTTCGGGCCACGGACGGTTGGTCGCTTCCCATCAGCCGCTCCAAGATGCCCGTGGCTGTGCCCGCGAGACCGGCCAGCCGGCCCACAGCGGAATCGAGCAGCCGGCCACGGGCCCGACTCACGGCCCGTCGAAAATCGGCGTCGATCAGCCGGTGGTGCGCCGTTTGTTCGCCGATGCCGGCTTGCTCGGCGCCATTCCGCTCAGCGGCGCCGGCGGCCAGCGCGAGAAGTTCCTCCTCCTCCGCGGGCGCTTGGTTTCCGCCGATCTGTTCGTCGGCCTCGTCTTCCAGGCGACTTATCCGCTCTTCCGCTTCGGTCGCCTCAAGCAACCGCGGCCCCAGTTCCAGCACGGTTTTCGCGGCCCCCAGGGCCTCGGCCGGTTGGTCGCTTTTCATCAGCCGCTCCAAGGTCTCGACGGCCCTGCTGGCGAGCCCGGCCAGCCGGCCCCGCGCGCTATCGAACAGCCGGCCGCGGGCCTCGCCGACGGCCCGCCGAAAGTCGGCGTCCGCCAGCCGGCGGTGGACGGTTCGCTCCCCGGCGCCGCCCCGCTCGGCGGCCTCCCGCACGGTGGCCCCGGCCGCCAGCGCCAGAACCAGTTCTTCGTCGCCCACGGGCGTTCCGTTCGGTCCCATTCTCGGCCTCCTATCTTCGTCTTGTCGTTGACTGGTCCCTTTGCATACCTGAAGAGATTTTCCAAGCAAGCCATATTTTGCTCTCGGCAGGTGGCACGCCCTGAAGTGCTCCGAAGGGCCTGAATGGAGCGTCGATAACCCATCGTCTTCTTGCAGCGACCGGGATGCGAAGCCTACCTTGGCCGGATGCGAATCGTTGGTCCGGATACGATTACTGGCCGACGCCAGTACCTCGGGTTCGGCGAGCTCGCCGCCGCGGCGAGCATGCTCCCCGCGACTCCGTGCGCATACTCGCCGCGTGTTGTGGCAGGTCTTTGGGCCAGCTACGACTTGCGGGCCGGAAAGCGAAGAATAAATAGTGCTGGTTCTGGCGTGCTGCCGCAATCGAAGCACGCTGGTTTATGCGGCCAGAAGGGAGTTTGCCAGTGTGCGGAACCCCCTAACGAACTCAGTCTCCGCCCTTCGTCTTCGTCTCGCTTTTCACAATGTCGGGCGAAACGTCGCAAAGAACGTACGGCGCGCTGCGGTTCGCCCACGGCTTCTCAACCTTGTCCCAGGTGTGAACCGTCGTTCCGTCGAACCGAACCTGCATCGGAGAACCGTTCATGCGCGCCAAGCCATATCGCCAACTCGTGGCGCCATCCTCTTCCACCGCTTCCAACAGGAGCCAGATTTCCGGGTCGGTGGCTTCCGCGAAACAGAAAACCGAACCGTCAACCACATGTTCCTCGTCCGACGAATAACGATAAACAGGGTGCGTCAGAAGCCGTAAAGATCGTTTCTCCTCGTCACCATTGCGTTCGTCGATCATCTCGGCGGAAAAGCGGCCAGCCAACTTGCGCATCTGACTGAGACGACCGGCAGGTTTGGGTGATGGGGGCGGCGCGTCTTCCAGCAGCTTGAATGTCACCCCGGCCGACTCTGTGTTCCACAGTGTCTTTCGCTCCGCACTGGCCCCGACCGGGCGCTCACTCGTGGAAACAAGCTCCAGGATCCAGCCCCAAGGGCGATCGTAGGCGTGATACACGCAGCCGAGGGCTACAGGTCGACCGGCAACGGTCCACACAAAGACCTCGCCGTAAGCCGCGGCCACCGTCGGATTCGACCAACGCAAGAGCGATTCCGGTCGAACGACGGCCGTAACGGCGCGGTCTCTCCCGACCGTGACGGTCAATAGCCGAACCTCAGCTTCCGCCACGCGGCTCACCTCGGCGCGCCGCTGGGTATCCTGATTCGCGCCAGGATCGCGGTCGCTCGAATCGGCCTCCACGTATGCCGTCGCTGCGATTAAGAGAATCATGCTATACATCGGGCGCTCCACCTTCACTCGTCAGGGGTTTTGCAAACGCAGCCTGCCGACGTCAGATAATTTAGCTCACCGTGCATTTGTAAGACATTACGTCTTAAAGTCAAGCGAGAGTTCCACGTCCGACCCCCCTTGGGTGGCTTCCGTGACGGAAGGCTTCCGGTCAAGCCGTTGTCACCGGCGAGAATTGAAGCGAACGGGCCTTCCAGTCACGGGCGCTCTCGCTCGATGAACCAGCGAAAACCGACGCATAGGTAACCGAGGGCGATGCTCAAGATGATTCCAACCCCGTAGAGGCGTGCAAACCCGTCGTTGCCGAACGACGAGAAATAGGCTTCTTGATAACGCATCCGTTCGTAGCCGAACCAGGCCGTCAGCGCCGACAAGTTCATCGTGAGCCACGCGGTCATAACGCCGAGCGGCACCAGTGCCCCTACGCAAAACGCCTGCAGCGTCGGCGAACGGCCGAACGCCAGACAGGTGACCACGAACGCGGTGGCGACCATTTGCAGCAAGACGAGCGTCTTTGCGGCCACATCGATGGGCACCTGAAACATCAGCGCCAGCAGCACCGCGACGGCGGCGACCGTCGACAGAAGGGCGGAGAGGCTGAATTGAAGGCGCCCCTTTGGTTCGCTCACGGCGCTTACTCCGGCGGTCGTGTCCCGCGAATGAAATCAGATATTCCCTGGAAGGCCCAGATGGCGAGGAAGCCAAAGACGACCACCTGGAAGATTACGGCTGTCGCCAGCCAGATCCACGGAAGCCAGCCGGACGCCGCCAGGGCAACGACGGTCATCACGGCGAAGACCGCAGTCAAACTGAACTGCAGGGGAGGTTGTGCCATGTCGTTAGGCTATCGCCCCGCCGAGCGGGCGGAAAGGCAAGGGCCATCGATCGCCGACGATGATTGCCGAACTCAAGTGCTGGCGGCTATTCCAGAAACAGACCTTTCTGATTTCTTTTCCGCCGGGCTCACCGCGGCCCGAGTCAACGTCGACTCTTCGACGCCTGCCGCCCTCAACGAGCGTTTCAACCGACATAATCTCGCACGTGGTCGTCGTCCACGAAGACGCGATAGGTGTGAGCGCGAAATGCGGCGAGGATCTGAGGCCGTTCTTTTTGAATGTAAACGACGTGTCGTTCTTGACGCCCTACCTCGAACGACCATCCGGTAATCAAGTCCGGCCGGCCGGATCCGTTCATCATCCCGGCCAGGTAGTTGGCCGATCCCGTCACGCTGGACAATTGCGAGAGCTGAAGAACCTCTTGAAGAGCCAAGGGTCGGCTCTTTTGAATCAACTCTCCATCGACCCAGATCTTTGCCACGCCGAGAAACTTTTCCCAGCGGAACTCAACCTGATGTTTTTCTCGCTGTCCGACTTCAAAGCTGAGGCGCATCGTTTTCACGCTCCCAGGGCTTGCGGGAGAAAACCGAACGCTCGACCGACTGCCGAATCTCGGCCCGCTCGACGCTTCTCTCAAAAATAGCATAGTGCTTTGCCCAGGCTTGATTTTGGGTTGGCGGCCCAACGTGGAGCGACCTTCCTAGGCCGCTTTCTGGCGTCATGAAGCAGACAAGGCGAGCTGGCAAGGTCGCCCCACCGACCCGCATTCTTAGCTTTGACAAAGCAATACGACCGCGGCCCTTGCCGACCTGGCTCTCGACCCGCCGGTGGCGAGTCGCGTCGACGGCCGCCGGCCTCAAGAATGGACCTGGAAAGAATGATCGGAACGAGTCGCCTTGGCCGATAGCCTCAAAGCGGGGCAGGGTCATCGAGGCGTCAGGATGCACTAAATCGCTCCCCTGACGCCTTTTTTTCTCGCCTCGACGGTGCGGAGCCCCGGCTGATTTCGCCGGCCAGCAGCGACGCGCCGAGAATCATTTTTGGCGCCCCGAAGGCATCGACGCATCCAAAGAAGTTTGCGCCCGTCGGGCATTCTCGGCCAAAGACGCCGCTGTTCGCAGTTCTCGCCAGCCACAGGCGAGGGCCGCGAGGTTCTTTGTCGCGGAATTTCCTTGCGAACGCCGGCGAGGCTGCTTACAAATCAGGCTGATCGGTGCTTCGCACCGTCTATAGGTCGCCCAGGTTCCCTGCCCCGCCTGCGGCGACCTTTTTTATTGGCGTGGCTGGTGCTTTGCGTCGCCCCCGCAGACGCGGCTCAAACCAACTGAAAGTCGAGTTCGGCGCTGAAGTGGGTCAAGACGGTGCAGCCGCCAGCCGTCTTGTGTGGGCCGTGCGGAACGCCGGCCTTGCCCACGAAGTACGATCCCGGCCCGTGGCTTACGCCGTCCTCGACGAAATCGCCGGCGAGGACGTACACCGTCTCGTCGGCGTTCGTGTGGAAGTGGGCGGGGATCGTCGCCCCGGCGTCCATGCGGGTCAGAACGGCGATCGCCCCGGTGGCTGCGTCCTTGTGCAGCACCTTCATCGAGACCCCCGCCATCTCCAGCGGCGTCCAGCCGACTTCGCTTTCGTGGATCTTGACGTTATACACGGGCTATTCTCCGGGCCGCGCAGCAACGGTTGCACCGTTCCACCCTAAGCCTTTTGGCCCAGAACGTCGATGGCTACCTGGCGAATCGCTCGACCACGCTGATGCCGCAGACGGCCGGGTCGACCTGCCCGAAGGTCGGAGCGTAGCGACCGTCATCCTCACGCACCAGAAAGAGCAAGTAGGTGCGTTTCTTCTCGGGATCAAAAGAGACCAAACACGGCCCGTTGGGTACGAGCCCGCCGTCGTCGCGGTAGTGGTGCAGGACGAAGGCCTCGGTTTTCTTGTCGCCTTTGAGAACGGCGGAGACGGTGAACTTCGTTTCGACGCCCACGACGGGCTGCCCAAAACCGTCCAGACCTGGCGACTTCTCGGAGGTGTCGCTCGTGGCGGTCGGCGTGGCAATCACCACGATGTCGGACTCGTCGAACAGTTTCTGGTAGGACCACGTGGCGACCGCCCGCGCGTCGACGATGCCGCTTGAAGCAAGAACGACCCCAGTCAGCAGAACGATTCGGCAGAGGCAAGCGGCCATTTTTCTCTCTCCATGCGACGTTTTTGAGAAGCACTGCGACGCCGCCGTCCGCCAGTCCGCGGTTCTCGAGTCGGCTCTAGATTAGACGCGGGCCGTCGAACCAAGTTCCCTCGCCCCTTTCTTCACACCTTATTCCCGGAAGCCGACAGGATAAATCCCCATTAAACCTTTTCGATTGGCAAGGAGGTCGTAGCGAAACGACGTAAACAGATTCCTGCGCAATTAACGGTCGAAGATACCGGCATGATCCGCTTACGCGGGATCGCGGCGGCACATTCCACCCAGATTATCATGAGACGCGGTGATCAAATGAAAGCGACCTCGCTCAACGTGGTTGCCACGATGGCGGCCCTTTTGGCGCCGACCACAATCGTGTGGGCTCAGGACGTTCAGTTTCCCAAACTGACCAACCCGAATCCTCTCGTCGACCCGAACAGTCTAGTTACTTCCCCGCAGGATCGTGGCCCGGTGCGCACGTACGAGGCCCGCCCGTACACGTTGGGCGGAAATTACGCTTCCGTAAACCCAGCGGCGCGCTGCGCCCAATCGCCGCTGCAGGCAACCGCGGCTCTGCTGTTTTTGCAACCCGGCTCGGGCAGTTTAGAGTACGGAACGCTCGTCAGCCCGCTACCGGCGGCGTCGCCCCACTGGGAGAATCAGTCGATCACCCCCAAATTCAGTCCCGCCTTTAACTTTGGCCTGCGATACTTTGTCCCCTCGTCAAGCAACGATATCCACACGTCGTGGACTCATCTGTCCAGCACCGACAGCGCGTCGTTCGTCGGCGGACCAGGCCAATTCGCGGGGCCGTCCTATTTGATCGGCCCCGGCGCCAATGCGTACAACATTGGGCGCGGCAGCGTGACTTTCAGGTACGACGCCGTCAATATTGAGGCCGGACATCAGTGGGGCGCTGGCTCTCCCTTCCAGCTACGCGTTCACGGCGGCGTGCAGTATGCGAACATTACCCAGAATCTTACCGGGTCGTTTTCGGACTACGCCGGGACGAATACCCAAACGGACACCACCGCCTCGAATTTCTCCGGAGCGGGGCCTCGATTCGGAGTGAATGCTCAGTTTAACCGGCGTCAGTTCCAGATCCTTGGCGACATGGCGTTGATCGCCTTGATCGGCACGCAGCGTAGTCGGATGGATTTCCTCACAACTTCGCCGGCATTGGCGAACAATGCGCAATCGTTTACCTCGCCCAATGCAACACAAATCGTTCCGGGTCTCGATTCTCGCTTGGGCGGTTCCTATTGCTTTCCGCTCGGCAACGGATGTTTCAAGATCGAGGCCGGATATCGGGCCGTGGCTTACGTGAACGCGATCAATTCCTACTCGCTGACCCAAGTGACGACCCCAACCACCGTCAGTAGTGTCGGCGTCTTTTTTGCCACGGCCCAGCACGTGCAAAACACCTTCACGGCCCATGGGCCATATTTGCAGGGCACTTGGGCGTTCTAGTCAAAGGCGTTGGTCGCCCGCTCTTTCGGAATCCGGTGCGCGCGGGTCCGATTCCGTGGCGGCCCGCAGCGACATCGATGCGACTGAACGGTTTTTGGCTGGAGGCATTCTTATTCGCCGGCCGACACGAACCCGAAGCATAAGAGCGTAAGCGAGGATCGCGACGCAACTTCCCTCGCTGACGCTTCGGGTTAGTGTCAGCGCACTGTGCGCCCGAATTCGTCAGGCCGATGCATGATGCCGGTTAACCTTGTAGTCTTTCTTCCGCAAACACCAGGCAGTTGCGGATATTTTCCGCCTCGGCCTGCAATTGCTGGACGTGCGACAGATCGCTGACGGTCGGCAGGGCGCCGGGAAATCGCTCCTTGCGCACGCGGGCGAGAGAGTCGGCCAGCTCGCTGGCGCGAACGTCGGGCATCGTGGCCCAGTAGCCGGCCGTGAGGCACGGGACCCGAAGGGGGTCGCGGGTGATCATTTCCAGGTTCAGCTTCACGTCGGGCCGGGCCTTGCCGATCGTCGCCACGATCCGGGGCAGGTCCAACAGGCCCCGGCCGAACGGAACCTCGGACAAGAGAAACCCGTCGTCGTAGGCCTGCACGCCCATGTCTTTCAGGTGCGTCGTCATCGTCCAGGGCGCGTAAGCCTCGACGACGGCGTGCGGTTCTTCCAGCAGGGCCATGCTGTTGCCCGTGTCGAGGCAAACGCCCACGTGTTCGCTTCCCAGCCGCTTGAGCCAGCCGAGCATCTCGTCGACTCGCCAGTCTTTGTGGTTTTCGACGGCGAGCCGAACCTGCTGCCTTCTGGCGATCGGCTCGGCCAGCGTGAGCGATTTCCAAGAGCGGCGGGCGAATTCGTCGAAGGCCTGCCGCGAGTCGAATGTTTCGTAGCGCCGGCCCGAAAGGCAGACGGTGCGCAGCACGCCGGCGCCGGCCGACCTGGCGGCGGCCAACTCGGCCTCAAAGCGTCCCGCGTCGTCTTCGTCCTTCGGCAGGGCGACGATTCCCTCCAGGTACATACCGTGGCGCGAGACGGCCGCGCGCAACCGGTCGACCGCGGCCGCCTCGGGCAGGCCGATGCGCGTCTGGACGCCGGCCGCCCCCAGCGTCGCGGCGTGCTCGACGAACGCCAGGGGATCGTTGATCGGCGAGAAATCGGGCCCAAGCGGTTTCGACGAGCGTACCGCGTAGGAGTGGATCACCAGGCCAAGCGGCTGCCCGGCCGGCCGCTCGCGGGCCGTGGCCGATGCGCCGAGCGAGAGAGCCGCCAGCGTCTTCAGTGCGTCGCGTCGCTGCATCAGCTTATCCCCAGGGCTCGTAGTTCTTCGTCCCACGGCGAGCGGTAGGGCCGGCGCAGGAGGGTGCCGGCCGCCTCGCCTTCGTCGTCAACAATCGCTTGCCGACCTGCGTCCCAGCGCAGCTTTCGCCCGGCGCGCAACGAAAGGTTGGCCAAATGGCACATCGTGCTCACGCGATGGGCCGACTCGAGGTCCGAAATGGGTGCCGAGCGCGATTTGACGCAGTCCAGAAAATTACGCACGTGCCCGGTGAACTGCTCTCGCTCGCTACCCGTATCCTCCAGCGAAGCGGTCCAGTATTCTTCGCCGCCCGCCGTTTCCACCCTCTTCGGCCCTCCCACGGGATGTGCCCCCGCGTACTGCGGAACGCGGTTCTCAGGCGGCACCTTCTTGTCGGGCGTGATCTTGAATCCACGGCGGCTGATCGCCAGGGAACCCTTCGTTCCGAAAAACTCGATCGGAGAATACTGTTCGGGTGCCGCGGCCGACTCGCGGTGCGACCAGACGGCCGTGTAGCCCGTCTTTCGGTCGGCCGACAAGATGCTAAACAGCGCGTCTTGGGTGTCGGGCGTCTCGCCGTTGTCTTCCAAGGCAAAGCGTCCTCCGCTGCTCGATACCGACTCAAGCTCGCCCCCCAGGTACCAATGCATGATGTCGAGCGCATGGTGGCCCAGATTGGTCATCTGCCCGCCGGAATAATCCCAGAACCAACGGAAGTGGTAGATACCTCGATTGGGATTGTAGGGACGCGAAGGGGCCGGACCGAGAAACGCGTTCCAGTCGAGCTCTGCGGGCGGCTCGCAATCGGCCGGAGAACCGAAGCCGGGCATGACGTTGCGATAGGCCTGCATCCGGACCGAGTGCACCCGGCCGATCGCCCCCTCCGCGATCAAGTGCCTTGCCCGCTGGTAGTGCCGGCCGGAACGCTGCTGCGTGCCGACCTGCACCACGCGACCCGTGCGCCGGGCCACGTCAACCATCCACTGCCCCTCGCAGACAAAGAGCGACAGCGGTTTCTCGACGTACACGTCTTTGCCGGCCGCACAGGCCAGCATGGTCATCAGGGCGTGCCAATGGTCGGGCGTCGAAATCACCACCGCGTCGACGTCGCGGTCGTCGAGCAGCTTGCGGAAGTCGGCGTACCCGCGGCAGCCGCCAGCAAGTTGGCAGCCTTCGGCCAGTCGGCCCCGATGAGCGTCGCAGAGGGCAACCGTCCGCACGTCGGGCTGTTCGCTGAAATCGAGCACATGCCGTTTGCCGATCAGCCCGAAACCGATGAAGCCGACGCCCACCCGGTCGTTGGCGCCGAGCACCTTGTTGTACGAGGCCGCCGTGAGCGCGGCCGAACTGAGCGACGCTTTGATGAACTGCCGACGCGAGCGGGAGGGCGTTTCCATGGTCGTAGGCAGACGCTTCCGGGGTTGAGCCTCGGGCAACTGAATTGTCGATTCTTACGCGGACCGCCCTCACCCGGAGAGGGAGAGGGGCACGGTCAACTCTTACGCGGGCCGCCCTCACCCCAGCCCTCTCCCGGAGGGAGAGGGGGGACAAGAGAGAGAACGGCCACGCTGGCGACGGCGGCCAGCCAGGTCGTCGGGCGGGCTTCCGCTCCCATCCAGGGTAACTGTTCCAGGAGCGCTTTCCAGAGCACGATCCAGCCAAGTGCCGCGGGGAAAACGCAGGCCGCGTAGCCGATGCGTCGCAGAGCCTGGACGCCTCGACCGACGACGGCTGTAGCCAGGCGCAAGGCGGCGGCGATGACGGCCACCCCTGAGACCGACTGCCAACCGAGGAAGGCGCCAACGCTCGCCAGGGTGACGGCGAAGTCTCGAAGCATCGTCCGGCTCGTCGAGCTCACGAAAGTTGCCGGCCAGCACGCCAGCGCCAAGGCGGTTCCAGCGGCAGCGCCGATAACGCCGTCGGCCAATGCGTTACCGTCGGGCACCGCGAGCGGCCGCAAATGGGGCCAGACGAGCGGGGCCGCGAGTCCCACGATCAACGTCGGCACGGTCAGGCGTGCCGGCAGCGGATGGCCGTCGAACTCGATGAAGGCGCCGCACGTCAGGCTGCACAGCAGAAACACGTGGTAGGCGTAGACGCCCCACGACTCGGCCATCGTGAGGCCGGCCAACGCGAGCTTTCCCTCTGGCGAAAGCAACTCCGCCCACGCCAGGCCGACAAACAGAAGGGCAACCAACAGCTCGACGGCCGGATAACGGGCCGAAATCGACGCGCGGCACTGCCGGCAGCGGCCGCGCAGCCAGATCCAGCCGAAGATCGGCACGTTGTCGGCGGCCCGAATGGGCGTTTTGCAGGCCGGACAGCGAGACGGCGGGTGCAGCAGGCTCAGCCCCGCCGGCAGACGGTAGATGACCACGTTCATGAAACTGCCGATGCACGCGCCGACGGCGAACAGCCAGACAAGCACGAACCAGACGAGCGGGGCCGGCATGTCGGGATCGAGCAGGCGATCGAGAATCATCTCATGTTATGTGGTCCGGGTAGCAATTCACTCCCAAATCATCTCGTTCCGTCTAGTCCAGATAACTATTGATCAGATTCTCGATCATCTCCTGCCGGCCGCTGCGGTTGGGTGAGATCTCGCCCTTGTCGAGCATGTATTTCTCCAGCGAGGCAAAGCTATGCTTGCCCGCCTCGATCTCGGCGCCCACGCCCGTATCCCAGGAACCGTAGCGCTCCTTCAGCACGCGGGCGAGCTGGCCGTCGGCACGGATCGCCGCGGCGATCTTCAGGCCGCGGGCGAAGGCGTCCATGCCGCCGATGTGGGCGTAGAACAGGTCGATCGGCTCGAAGCTCTCGCGCCGCACCTTGGCGTCGAAGTTCACGCCCCCCGGCGCCAGCCCGCCGTACTTCAAAATCGCCAGCATGCACTGGGTCGTCAGGTAAATGTCGGTGGGGAACTGGTCGGTGTCCCAGCCCAGCAGCAGGTCACCCGTGTTGGCATCGATCGACCCCAAGAAGCCCTGGTGACCGGCGTATTCCAGCTCGTGTTGCATCGTGTGGCCGGCAAGCGTGGCATGGTTGGTCTCGAGGTTCAGCTTGATGTGGTCGGCCAGGCCGTACGCGCGGAGAAAGTTGATGCAGGCCGCCGCGTCAAAATCGTACTGGTGCTTGGTGGGCTCCTTCGGCTTGGGCTCGAAGAGGAACTGGCCGGTAAAGCCGATCTGCTTGGCGTAGTCGACCGCCATGTGCATGAAGCGAGCCAGGTGATCGAGCTCTCGCTTCATGTCGGTGTTCCAGAGATTCTGGTAGCCCTCGCGGCCGCCCCAGAAGACATAATTCACGCCGCCAAGCTCCTTGGTCACTTCCAGGGCCTTCTTCACCTGCGCGGCCGCATAGGCAAAGGCGTCGGCATGGCTGCTGGTGGCCGCGCCGTGCATGTAACGCGGGTTGCTGAACAGGTTGGCGGTGCCCCACAGCAGCTTGATGCCGGTGCGCTGCTGCTCCTCCTTGAGCGTCTTGACGACGGCATCGAGGTTCTTGTTCGATTCCGCGAGCGTCTTGCCTTCCGGAGCGACGTCGCGGTCATGGAAACAGTAGAAGCCGGCCCCCAACTTCTCCATGAACTCAAAGGCCACCCGAGCGCGGTTCTGCGCGTTTTCCACCGAGTCGCCCGCGGCCTCCCAGGGCCGAAGCATCGTGCCGGGGCCGAAAGGATCGCTGCCCGTGCCGCGGAAGGTATGCCAGTACGCCACGCTGAAGCGGAAGTGGTCCTTCATCGGCTTCCCTTCGACCACCTCGTCGGGATTGTAGTGCCGGAAGGCCAGCGGGCTCTTGCTTTTCGGACCCTCAAACGGAATTTTGGTAACTTCTGGGAAGGCGGGCATGCGAGGTCCTCCAGGCGACGTTTGGATTGGGGCTGGAATTTTTTGTTTGGGTCTGGCTTTGGATGGCACCATCGTGCCAAAGGCGATGGCAAATTGCAAACACGACCTCTAGAGAGCCCGTTTCGCGCCGCCCTGCTGGCGATCGTCTTTCTTGCCGGTGCGGCCGGCGCCGCGGAACCCGACAGGCAGCATCTCCGCCGTCGCCTGGCCGAGGGGACGCTCCGCTGGGGAGGCGACGCCGAAGGAGGGGCGCCGTTTCAGTTGCGCGATCCGCTTGACCCGCGCCGCGTGATCGGTTTCGAGGTCGAGTTGGCCGACGCCCTGGCCGAAAACCTCGGCCGGCGTATCGGGCAACCGCTCCGGGCCGAGTTCGTGCAGTATGAGTGGGTCAGCCTGCCCCTGGGACTCGACAAGGCAGACTTCGACGTCATCCTCAGCGGGTATGAGATTACGCCAGAGACTCGGAAGGCCGTCCTGTTTTCCCGACCCTACTACATCTATGCCGAGCAGCTCGTCGTCCGCGGCGACGAGCGCCGCATCGCCAACCTTGACGACTGCCGGGGCAAGCTCGTGGGCACGATGGCCGGCAGCGCGGCTTACCGCCTGCTGCTCCAGACGGGCATCGAGCCGGTCGCCTTCGACGGGCAGGTCGAGCCTTACCTCGACTTGGAACTGGGCCGCCTCGACGCGGTCTTGCTCGACACGCCGATCGTCACCTACTACGCCGAAACGAACCCGAAATTCAAGCTCGTGGGAGGCCGCATCGCGCCGGGCGAATACGGCATCGCGGCCAGGTCGGACGACCGCGAGCTCATTGCGGCAATCAATCAGTCTCTCCGCGACCTGATGGTTTCCGGCCGCCTCGGTCAGATCCTTCAGCGGTGGCATCTCTGGAACGTCGACCAGGCGGAGCTGGCCAGGGGCGCCAGCCGCGACGGCGAGTTGCGGGGTCTCGGTTTCGACGCCGCCGGCCACCCGATTGAGAAAGAGCCCGCGGTGGTCGACGCCGTCGACCGGCACATCGTGGCGGCCTCGGCCCAGCAATGGACGTTCAGCCAGTACGCCCCTCTTTTGCTGAGGGCGGCCGGGACAACCGTGCTGCTGACCGTCACCAGCATGCTGCTCGCCATGTTGCTGGGCCTGGTGGTGGCCGTCGCGCGGCTCTACGGGCCGGCGCCGTTGCGATGGTGGGCCTTAAGCTACGTGGAGTTTTTCCGGGGGCTGCCCCTCTTGCTCGTGCTTTTCTTTCTTTACTTCGGGGCCACGCCTTATCTGGCGGAGTTGGGCTTCAACCTGCACGCCGAGGCGGTTGCGATTCTCGGTTTTGGCCTGAACTACGCGGCCTACGAGTCGGAGATCTACCGCAGCGCCATCCTCTCGGTGCCGCGGCGGCAGTGGGAAGCAGGAAGGGCGCTGGGCATGTCCGACCCGCTCATCTTCCGCCGCGTCATTTTTCCGCAGGCGATTCGCACGGCGCTGGGACCGATGACGAACGACTTCGTGGCCCTTTTCAAGGACACGAGCCTGGTAAGCGTGATTGCCGTGCGTGAACTGACGAAAGAGTATCTGATCCTGTCGCGGTCGAGCCTGAAGTTCGTCGAGTTGGGCGTGCTGACCGCGGTGCTCTACCTGGCCATGTCGGTGCCCCTGGGCTATCTCTCGCGTTATCTGGAACGTCGCTGGGGTGAAGAGAGCAGACGATAGCCGCGCGACGTGCCTAAGGATCAGACGAGGAGTAACCGCTACGTTTGTTGCCAGGGCGAGCGTGACGCGTGAGCGTTCCGGCAAATCCCTCCTTAATCGCGGGTGCGGCGGGTACGCGCGATTTTTCTGTCCCTCATTTTTCTGTCCTGTGCTCGGAAGCAAGCACGGAAAGGAATGACAGAAACATTGAAGGACAGAAAACTAGACGCAGAGCCCGTTCAGCAGTCTGCGTTGTTCACCGTAGACCGGACATTTCGCTCTCACCGCTGCCGCGGCAAGAACCATCCGTTTTCGATCTTCTGCCAGCCGAGGTGCTGGTAGTATTCGCGGGCGATCGGCGAGGCCCGCACCACGAACTGCACGTCGGGCTTGCCGCTGGTCGCCAGGTGCAAAAGCTTGCGGCCTACCCCCTGTCGCTGCACGTCCGGAGAAATCGCCAGGTCGCAGATGTAACCGTCGAAGGCGCCGTCGGTCCAGCCGCGCAGAATGCCGACCAGGCGCTTCCCGTCCCAGGCCGTCACCACGATGTTGGAGGCCGCGTACATGCGGCCGATGCGCTCCACGTCGTCCAGCGGCCGGTTCAAGGGCGCGGCGGCGAACAACTCGGCGATGACCGCCGCGTCGGGGCGAATGTCGCTGCGATACTCGATCATGTCAGCCGGACTTGGTCTTCCCCTTCGCGGTCGACTTGTCCTTGCTGTCCGGCTTGTCCGCCGCCTTTTCGGCCGGGGCCGCGGCCGCCGCTTCCTTTTGGTCCGCGGCCCGGAAATCGCCGGCCACCACGATCGACAGCCGCCTGGCGTCGATGTTCTTTTTCAGCGCCTTGAGCACGTCTGAGGTGGTCAGCTTCTGGACCTTCGTTTCCAGGTCGGCGTAATACTGCATCGTGCGGCCGACGTAGGCCGTCTCGGCGAGCGTGGCCGCGAGGTGGCCGTCGTTCGTGCGGTCGATCTGCCGCTCCTCGATCCATCCCTTCTTGGCTTCTTCCAGCTCCTTTTCCGTGACGCCGTCGGCGAGCAGCCGATCAAGCTCTTCGCCGATCGCCGTGACGACCTTGTTGACGTTTTCCGGGTTGTAGATTGCCATCAGCGTAACGCTCGCCCGTTCGTCGAGCGGCTCCGCCACGAAATGAGACCGCACGCCGTACGACAGCCCTTCCTGCTGCCGCACCCGGTCGCCCAGCCGCGACGCCAGCGTGCTGCCGCCGAAGATGAAGTCGCCGATGACCATCGCCGCGTAGTCGGCGTCGCTGTCCTTGATCGGCATCGCCAGTCCGGCCATGTAGAAGGCGTTCGCCTTGTCGGGCGTGTCGATCTGCTGCTTGCTCCCCTTCACGTCCGCGAAATAGATCTTGGGAAGACGCTCATACGGCTGCGAAGCCGTCCAGTCGGCGAAAATGTCGGCCAGTAGAGTTTGGGTTTCGTCGGCCTCAAAGTCGCCCACGACCGCCACCTCGCCCGCCGTGCTCGCCAGATACTCGTCGCGCAGTTTGACGAGTTGGTCGCGTTGAACGGCCTTGTTGCGCGCCAGGTCTTCCTCGATGGTGGGAATATATCGCACGTCTCCCTTGGGGTAGGGCGAAACGGTGCGGCGCAGGCGGGTGATGGCCAGGAACTGGGGCTCGGTGAGCTGCTGCTCGAGCTGTGCCAGCGTTTCGCGCTGAAGGATGTCGAACTCTTCCTCCGGAAGCGACGGTTCTCGCAGAATCTGCTTGACGATCTTCAAGACGTCGCCCAGATGGTCCCGCTTCGTCTCCAGGCGGAACACCGCCTTGCCGGCGTCGCCGCTGGTGTGCAGCGTGGCGAAGTGCTGATCGAGCTGGTCTTGAATCTCCTGCCTCGAGAGGTTTTTGGTTCCTCGCGTCATCAGCTCGGGTAGCATCTCGCAGGCGGCCACGAGCCCCTTGAGATTGTTCAGACTGCCGTAGCGTAGCGTGATCTCGATCTGAACCGTTTGCCCGCGCGTCTTCTTGGGAAGCATGACGAGCCTGATCCCCTCGGCGAGTTCCTTCCGCGAGAGCCGCTTTTCGATGTTGAGGGGCGAAACGTCGAACGCTTCGCCGGCGGCGACTTGCTCGCGTCCCTTGTAGTCGCCCAGCAGCTTGGCGAGGTTGGGCGTCTCGGGAATCGGCGTGCGTTCCTGCTTTTCGGAGGGTATGAAGAGCCCGACCGTGCGGTTGTTCCGTTGCAGATATTTTTCCGCCACCCGCTTCACGTCCTCGGCCCCGACCTGCTCCAGGCGGTCGCGGTAGAGGAACCACAGCCGCCAGTCGCCCTGCGCCGCCCAGTCGCTGAGCTGCACGGCCAGGCGGCTGGTGTTGGCCTCGATGTGAACTCGGTCCTTCAGAAGCTGCTGCTTGGCCCGCTCCACCTCCTCGTCGCTGACCCCCTCTTTGCCCACCAACTCGGTCGTCGCCAGCAGGATGTCGCGGGCTTGTTCCAGGGAGTCCTCTCGCCGGACTTCGGCCTCCACCTCAAACAAGCCGGGATCGTGGCCGAGGAAAACGTAGGCTTTGACGTCGGACGCCTTTTTGGTCTCGACGAGCGCCTTGTAGAGCCGCGACGACGGCCCCTGCCCGAGGATGTTGCTGAGCACGTCGAGCGCCGCCATGTCGGGATGGCCGCCGGCCGGAATATGGTAGGCGGCTTCGACCAGCGCCACGTCGCCCACGCGGCGGAGCGTGACCGTGCGTTCGCCGTCCTGGGCCGGTTCTTCGGTGTAGGTCTGGTCCAGTTTGCGCTCGGCTGCCGGGATCGCGCCAAAGTATTTTTGGACGTAATCGAGCGCCTTTTCTTCGTCGAAATTGCCCGCCACGATCAGCATGGCGTTGTCGGGCTGATAATACTTGCGATAAAAGGCTTGCAGGTTCTTGATCGGCACGCGCTCGATGTCGCTGCGGTTGCCGATGGTCGACTTGCCGTAGTTGTGCCATTCGTAGGCGACCGCCGTGACCCGTTGGTTCAAAATGTTTTGCGGCGAGTTTTCTCCCCGCTCGAACTCGTTGCGGACGACCGTCATCTCCGAGAGGAGATCTTCCTGTTTCACGTAGCTGTTCACCAGGCGGTCGGCCTCCATGCCGATGGCAAACTTGAGGTTGTCGTCGCTGGCCGGCAGGGTCTCAAAGTAGTTCGTGCGATCGACCCAGGTGGTGCCGTTGAAATCGGCCCCGCGGTCCTTCAACTCCTTGGGAATCTTGGGGTGGTCGGGCGTCCCCTTGAAGAGCATGTGCTCCAGCAGGTGGGCCATGCCCGTCTCGCCGTAACCCTCGTGCCGTGAGCCGACGAAGACGGTCAGGTTGACGGTCACCTTGGGCTTCGAGGCGTCGGGATAGAGAAGCAGGCGCAGGCCATTGTCGAGGCGGTATTCGGTGATCCCCTCCACGGTGGCCAGCTTCTCCGGTTGGTCGGCTGCTCCCGACAGCCCCGGCAGCAACCAGACCGTCAACAACATGCCAATTGCGTGCAACCGCATATTCATGGAGCATCCTCGTTTGGAAAGTGGGTTCGGACCGCCTCGCGGCATGCGGCTGATTATACGGAGACGGGGGTTGGAAGTCAGGGTCTCGGGTTCGACTTGCCACCGCAACCCGGGCTGTATAACCTTCAGGATACTGGTGGTTTGCGCATAATTCGGGGCGTCTTATGTCGATCGACTGGAAAAACGGATGAGTTCCGCCCCACAAGCTACGACCGACGTCGAGCTGGCCGACGTGCCGCACGAGCGGAGGCCGCGGCACATCGCGATCATCATGGACGGCAACGGGCGATGGGCCCAGCGGCGGGGTCTGCCGCGGATCGAAGGGCACCGCCGCGGCGTGGCGAGCGTCCGCTGCGCGACGGAAGAATGTGCTCGCCTCGGCATCGAGCAGCTCACGCTTTACTGCCTGTCGAGCGAAAACTGGAAACGTCCGCAGCGCGAGCTCGACCTGCTCATGCACCTGCTTGAGCAATATCTGATCGAGGAACGCACCACGCTGGTCAGCGAGAACATCCGTCTCAACGTCATCGGCCGGCGGGACGGGCTGCCCGACAGCGTGCTGCGGGAGATGGACAAGACGATCGAGCTGAGCAGCGACCACACGGGCCTGCGGCTTTGCCTGGCGATCAACTACGGCGGACGGCAGGAGATGGTCGACGCGGTGCGCTCGATCGCCCGGGCGGCCCGCACCCAGGCCCTCGAGCCGGAAGACGTGGGAGAAGAAACGATCGCCGACCACCTTTATACGGCCGGCATGTCGGACCCGGACCTTTTGATTCGCACGGCGGGCGAGATGCGGATCAGCAATTTCTTGCTCTGGCAGATCAGTTACGCGGAGCTATGGGTGACGGAGCACTGCTGGCCCGAGTTTCGGGAGCCCGACTTGCACGCCGCCATCCGCGACTTCGCCGCGCGAGACCGGCGCTTCGGCGGGCTGAGTTTGGAGTAACTCTCAATGGGCCGGCTCGCGCTGGCCTTCGGCGGTCCCGTCCCCCGGCCCCTCAGGCTTGCGCGCACTGCGCCGACACCAACCCGAAGCGTGAGCGAGGGTAGGTCGCTCCCTCGCCCTCGCTCACGCTTCGGGTTGGTGTGCGCTGGTGCGCAATGCGGGTTGTCGCTCCGGCGCTCGCCAGAGGAGACAAAGACACCAAGACACGAAGGGGAAGAGATGGCATGATGAACCCGAACTCTGGAACTCTCACCAAGCAGTAGCGTTTCATGCTCATCTGGCGGCTGGTTCTGGGCGCGGTTTTTATCGGCGGCGTAGCGGGGCTGTGCTGGGCCGACTATCACGCAACGGCCCCGGGCATTTTTCTCCTTCCCCTAGCGCTGGTCGTGGCGACGGGCGCCACGCGCGAAATGATCGACATGCTGCGCCGCGGCGGCTGGCAGCCGGCCGCGTGGCCGGTCTACCTGGGCAATGCGGCGATCGTGGCCGCCAACTGGTTTTCGCGTTCGGGGTCTCTGGGAGATTTTGACGGACCGGCCTTCGCTTTCGCCTTTTCCGTCATTGTCGTATTCGCCGTCGAAATGGCCCGTTACCGCGAGCCGGGCCGATCGAGCGTGAACCTCGGCGCCGCCATCCTCGTACTGGCTTATGTCGGCTGGCTGATGACGTTTCTGGTTGAGCTGCGCTTTGTGGGGGGGCCGCAGACGGGCATGGCCGCGCTCGTTTCGCTGGTGATCGTCGTCAAGATGTGCGACACGGGGGCCTACACGATCGGCCGGCTGATCGGGCGGCACAAGATGGCGCCGCGGCTGAGCGGCGGCAAGACCATTGAAGGACTGGCAGGTGGGCTGTTGTTCGCGTGCCTCGGTTCCTGGTGTTCGTTTCGCTTCGTGGTGCCTGGGCTGGCATCGGCCGCACTGCCGGCGCTGCCCGGCCAGACCTGGCTGGTGTTCGGCCTGCTTGTGGGATTCGCGGGCGTGTTGGGCGATCTGGCCGAATCGCTCTTGAAACGCGACCTGGGTTGCAAGGATTCGAGCACTTGGATGCCCGGTTTCGGCGGCGTGCTGGACGTAATCGACTCGCTACTCCTGGCAGCGCCGGTAGGTTACGTGGTTTGGCGATGGGTGTCGTGAATCCACTTGCTAGCTTCCCCTTGGGCGAGATAAGGTAGGTATTGGCTCACTTCACCGCGCGGAGGCAGCCTGCCTCGATGCTTGCTTACCTGGTTATCCGTGAAGGTTCAAAATGGACCGACGTCTTCCGGCTCATTCCCGGCCAATCGGTGACGATCGGTCGCGCGCCGACCAACCAGGTGGTCATCAAGGATGAGCGTTGCAGCCGTTGTCACGCCGAACTGTTTACTTGCGAGGGGCAGTGGACGGTGCGCGATCTCGACAGCCGCAATGGAACGGCCGTGGGAGGGACCGTTATCCACGGCGACCATGTGCTCACGCCGGGAGACGTAGTCCGCATCGGCAATTGCCAGCTCGCCTTCGTGCACGATCTGTCGCAAGCGTTCCCGGAAGGGGGCGTGCCGATTCGCTCGGTCGACGAAGTGACCGTGCGCGGCACGTTGCCCGTCTCGGCCGACGATTCGAGCGTAGTCGAATCGCTGGAGCCGGCTGAGATCACGCATCGCCGCGGGCAGACGAAATTCCTGGAGCCGAGTGAAGACGACGAGGAAAAGGGCGTTTCCAAGGTCGGGCGGGCGGCGGCGAAGCTCTGTCGGCTTGCTTTCGAGCTGGCCAAGGCGCCCGACGCGGTTTCGATGGCCAAGCTGGCGCTGGGCGGCCTGTTTGAAGGAACTCAGATGGACGCCGGCGGCATGCTCTTGTTGCGCCGCGGCAGCGCCGAAGAACCCTCGGCCAACGACCTGGAACTAGTGGCTTCGCGCACGGAAACAGAGCGACCCTATCATCGCGTTTCTCCCTTCCTGGCCTCCACGGTGCTGCGCGAGGGAGAAGCCGTGCTTGCCCGCAACGTGATGGGCGACAGCACGTTGGGAAGCCGCGACAGCAAGGGCGACATGTTCGTCACCAGCGTCATCTGCGCGCCGATCCGGCGCGGCAAAAAAGTGTTCGGCCTGATCCACCTCTATTCGACGGCCTCCAGCCGGTTGCCCGACCCCGACGATCTGGAATTCACCCTGGCGGTTGCCGACACCGTGGCGGTCGCCCTGCAGAACCTGAGTCGCCGCCAGGAGCTGGCCGAGAACCTGAACCAGATCCGCGACGAAAATTTGCAGTTGCGGGAGCGGCTGGGCGTGCAAAGCGAGATCGTGGGCAAGAGCCGCGCCATGGCGCGCGTCACGGAAGAGATCGCCCGCGCCGCTCCCACGAGCGCCACCGTGCTCATCCGCGGCGAGAGCGGCGTGGGCAAAGAACTGGTGGCCCGGGCGGTACACTTCTCGAGCCCGCGCCGCAAGGGAGCTTTCGTCTGCCTGAATTGCGCGGCCCTTTCCGAGAGCCTGCTCGAGAGCGAGCTGTTCGGCCACGAGCGGGGCGCGTTCACCGGCGCGGTCGCCCGCAAGATCGGCAAGTTCGAGTCGTCGCACCAGGGAACGCTGATGCTGGACGAAATCGGCGAGATGAGTCCCACGATCCAGGCCAAGTTCCTGCGGGTCTTGGAAGGACATCCCTTCGAGCGCGTCGGCGGCAGCGAGCCGGTCAAGGTCGACGTGCGGGTGATCGCGGCGACGAACCGAGATTTGGAAAAAGACGTCGCAGAAGGTCGTTTTCGCCGTGATCTCTATTTCCGGTTACACGTGCTCGAAATCTACGTCCCCCCCCTGCGGAAGCGGCCCGAGGACATACCGGAACTGGCCCACTATTTCTTCCACAAATACAACCTGGAAACAGGACGTAAGCTGCGGGGCTTTACGCCCGAAGCGATGGAGCAGATGGTCCGCTACCGCTGGCCGGGCAACGTCCGCGAATTGAAAAACGTCGTCGAGCGGGCGGTGGTGCTGGCTATGGGCGACTTCATCGACCAGCACGACCTGATGCTGTCGAAGCTCCCGACCAGCGGGGATACGACCGATCAGCTTGTGATGAACCAGGAGTTCAAGCCGATATCTCTGGCCGAGATGGAGCGGCGGCACATTCTGGCGACGCTCAAGGCGACGGGCTGGAACAAGAGCCAGACCGCGCAGCTTCTGGGGATCGAGCGCTCCACCCTCGATCGCAAAATCCGCCGCTACGAGCTGGCCGAGCTCTCTCCGGGCCGCGCCTCGTAGCCGTCTGAACGCTTCGGCGCCTTTCGCTCCCGCGAAAAGGCGCTGTTTCGCGGGAGTTCGTAGCAAAGTTTGATTTCCCTTGCAGGATTTTCCTGCCGGCGGGAACTAACTTGGCGATTATGACGCAACTCGACCAGCCGACGAGCAACGGCCAGCAGCCCATCGATTGGGGAAACTGCCTGGCCGAACACGAACGCTGGATTCGGGCCGTCATTCTCGCCCGTACGGGCGAGCCGCAGGCGGTCGACGAGGTCTGGCAGGAGGTGTCGCTGGCGGCGATCGAGCAACGCGCGCCGCTCGCCGATCGCGACAAGGCGCCGGCCTGGCTTCATCGCCTGGCGGTCATCCGGTCGATCCGCTACCGGCGGCAACGCGCGAGGCAGCGCCTTCGGCTGGCACGGGTTGCGGCGGAATCGAACGGTCATGCCTCGGCGGCCGACGATCCGTTTCAATGGCTGCTGGGCAAAGAACGGCAGGAACTGGTGCGGCGGGGTTTGGAGCAGATCGCCGGCCGCGACGCGGAAATCCTGATGCTCAAATACCACCAGCGCTGGAGCTACCGCCGCATCGCCGCTCTGTTCGAAATCAGCGAAAGCGCCGTCGACGCGAGGGTGTTTCGCGCCCGCGAACGATTGCGTCGCCAGCTTGCGCATTATTTTTCCGACCGAGGTGATTGACGATCGGTACCTGGGATGGACGACAAAATGGACCACGCTGCTTTAATTGACCGGCTCGCCGCGGGCGAGCTCGATGAGGCCCTTCGTCGCGACCTCTTTATCTGGCTCGACGATGAGCCGGCGCGCTGGCGCCGCTGCGCCCTGGCCCTTTTGGAGGCGCGCGAACTGGAGGAGGCCTTCGGAGCGTGGCCGAGCGAGGCTTTGAAGCCGGCGGTCCGATTGGAGCGTGCCCGCGCGGTACGCCTCACTCGGCCGACCGCTCTTTTCGCCCTGGCGGCCTCCGTCATGGTCGCGTTCTCCTTGGGCGCTTTTGCCCGGGGATTCTTTGTCGCCTCCGGGCCGGCGGTCGTCGAGTCGGTTGCTCCGACGGATCGTAAGGCGCCGGTGGCGGCAGCCGATGGCGAGCCGGCCGGCGGCGTTGTGATGAAGCCGGCGACCGAGTCCGATCCGCGTCCCACGGCCGTGGCGGCGGCGCCGCCGGGCGTAAGAAAGCCCGATCTCATTCCCGCCTACATCCGCAGCCAACTGGAACGGCGCGGCTACCAGGTCACCACGCGTCCTGCGCAATTGCCGGTGGTTTTTCCCGACGGCAGGCGTAAGACGGTTCCCGTCGATGAACTGCAACTCAACTACGTTGGTCAACGAACCTATTGAAACGAAGGAGAATGTCATGAACATGCGAACGTTGGAACGATGCCGCGGCCGTCTCGCGCTTCTGCCCCTGGTTTGTCTTGCGCTTTGCTTGCCTGTTCGCGCCGACGAACCACCCGCCGACAAGCCCAATGATGCCATTCCGGCCACGACCTTTCTCGATCGCACCAGCCCGTCGCAGGTCTTCAACCTGTCGACCACGTACGCTTTGAGTGCCATTCGACTGGCGGCCAATGCAGATCCGATCGGCGCGGACGTGGCTCAGATCGATGACGTGTTGCGCTCTCACCTCGGCCTCGGTGAAGGGAAGGGGCTGGTGGTCACCGGCGTGGGAGACGACACCCCGGCGGCCAAGGCCGGGATTCAAAAGAACGACGTGCTCGTTGCCGTCGGCAACGAGGAAATCGCCGGTCTGGAAGAATTCCGCAAATTGCTGGAGGCCTCGGCCGAAAAGCCGATTGCCCTCGGCCTGATACGAGCCGGCAAGAAGCAGTCGATTGACGTAGTTCCCCGTTCCGGCGCGGCCGAGTTGGCTTATCAAGTCGTCAGTCAAGGGGCGGCCGAACCCAAGTATTGGCTTGGGGTCGGGCTGGCCGGCGCCGACGACACTCTGCGATCGCAGTTAGCCGTGTCGGCGGGCGAAGGAGTGGTGGTTACCAGCGTTGAAAGTGAAAGTCCTGCCGCCAAGGCTGGCGTCATGGTCAACGATCTTCTGTTGAAGTTGGACGGCAAGGCACTGACGACGGTCGAGGCCCTTTCGGAGCAACTGCAATCGACTGCCGGCAAGCCGGTCGCGCTCGAGTTGCTGCGTCGCGGCAAGCCGGCGACCCTCACGGTGACCGCCGAGAAACATGCCGACTCGTGGCAGGCTGTAGTAAACTATGTAGGCAACGATCTGATCTTTGTTGCGCCGCGGCAGGCGGAGATCGTGAATTACACGGGCACGTTGACCGCGGCAGCTCTGAATCTCACGGGCGGGCAAACCAAGCCCGATCTCCTCCGGCAGGTGGATGAGTTGGCTGCGCAAGTGAAGCAGTTAGAAGCATCATTGGCGAGCCTCCGGACAACCATCGAGGCGGCGAAGTAGTCGACGGTTTGCTTCACGAGCGGAACGGTACGGGAGGGGGCCCGACCGTTCCGCTACGGGAAGCGGACGATAAACTCTACCACGAGGCGTGCCCGGGCTACTTTGGTTGGACGGGCTACTTTGGTTGGACGGCGCCGACCTCCCGTAAGGCTTGAAGAAACTGGGCGATCTCTTCGTGGATTTCAGTCGTCTGCGAGATGACCAGCGCGCCGGAATTCGTGAAAGGCATGATCGCTCCCGGCCCGCCGACCTCATCCCAGGTGCTTGGACCGATGTTGCTGGTGATGTTTTCGACCAAAGGTTCAAAATCGAGGCCGGGGCGGGTGGCCGGAGCGTCGGGGGGCCGCACCGCCAGATCGAAGACCGGATAGACCTTGGTCGTGAGCATATTCTCGGCCTCGGTTTTCGATGTGATCAGGAGCACCTCGTTGCGGATGATATAGCTCAGGTCCAACTCGTCGAGCACCAGTCGCAACGCCGTTCGGAGACTCAGCCCTTTCATCGTGCGAGTGATCGGCGTGTCGCTGCCGACGCCAGCGTCGCTCAGCGCCTTGTTGTCGAGATGAATCTGCACGTGGCACTGATTGCCAAGACTCTCAATCACGTCGGACAGCGGCTGGTCGGCGAAGTCCAATTCACATGGCTTGCCAAGCGCCTCGTTGATTTGAGCCTCGATGTTTCGTGGCAAGGGCTCGGCTTGGTGAGGCCAGCCGGCGTGCACCGACGAGTGCGAGAGGCGCACGGCGGAATAGTACGTCCGCACCGGCGCGACCGTGCTCCCGGGCGCCAACTCCATGATGAGTTTTCCGATTCGGTTCTGCGCGTCATCGGTTTGGCGGACGACGACCGTTTCACCGACGGCGCGAATCATCGCCTTGCCCGAGGCCCAGCTCTCGGGTTCGATCATCTCTGGAACGAGTTCGGCGATGGCCTTGGCCCACGCTTCCAGGTTGCCGCCTCGCGAGGCTTCTGCCGCGCCTTGGCCGGCATGTTGCGCGGCCTTTTCGGCCGACGACTCAGCGGCTGCCTTCGATTCTTCGGTTTGCCGAACCAGCCGATAAACCTTGATCTCGAGCGGGCCTTCTTCTCGTTTCTGTCGCTCGACGACGTCCACCGGCCCGGCGGCTGCAAGCTGCTTGTCGCGCGTGCGCCGTAAGTCAGCCAGCAGCGAGGCAATGTTTTCGTGAGCTTCTTCGGTTTGCGATATGGCGAGTGCTCGCGAGGGCGTGAATGCTTTGATCCCTCCCGGCCCGCCCACCTCGTCCCACGTTGTGGGTGCAACGGTGCTGGTGATCAGCTCGATCAGGCTTTGAAAATCCGGACCCGCCTTCTCGCCTGGCTCAAGCCGCGGGCGGAACATGCTGTCGAGCGTGACCAGATCGTGCACCGGATAAATCTTGGAGGTGAGCTTGTTCTCCGCTTCGGTTTTGCTGGTGATGAGCAGGTAGCCATCACCCACGCTGTAGGTCAAGTCGAGGTTGCCCAGCACCATCCGCAGCGCCGACCGTAGCCGGATGCCCTCGGTCTTGAGGGTGACCGGCGTATCGCTGCCGATCCCCGCGTCGGCGAGCGCCTTGCCGTCAAGCTGGATTTCAATCTCGTGCTTCTGTTTCCAATACTCGATCACGTCGCTAAGCGGCTGATCGGCCATGTCGAGTTCCGTGGCCTCGTCGAGCGCGGCAAAGATTTTCCACTGCCGCGGCGTGGGTAGCGGGTGCGCGGCGATTTCCTGTTCCGCCGCGGGAAGCGAGCTCGGGATTGAAAAACAGATGGTTGCGCTGAGCGCGAGATAGCTGACGAAACGCCGCATGGGAATTCTCCTCTGTTCGACCGATCACGAATCGTGCAAGAAATGAGCTGCCTGGCGTTGTCTACGGAACGCCACGCTGCCGTGCGCTTGCGAACCTAACACCGCCAGCACCGTGGTGCAAGCAATTTGACGATATGAAGCGTCCGGAAAATCTGTTTGTTCCCGCGAGGTCAAAGGCGATTTTTTCGCCTGCATAGGTGAAAAAACCGCCAGCCGTTTGGGCCTATCGAATCGGCATCGAGGCGAATTGCCGGCAAAGCGGCCGCGTGTGAAAGGGGCGCATGGTCAAAAACTCCGTCACGCCCCACCGATTGGCACGCTGCGTGCCTCCCTCGTCTGCCTCGCCGATGCCGCAACGCGGCAACGCGCGATACAATTGCCGCGCGGGGCCAAACCCATCGCAATACTCATCGTGACGCCATCTATGCCACTCAAGAATCATTCGAGAAATCGTTGCCTGTTCGTCATCCTTGCCGCCTTTGCGTGCGTTCAAGGCCGTCCGTCCTTCACCCGCGCCGACGAACCCGCCCCGAAGGACCTCGCCCGGATCGTCGATAAGGGCATGGATTATCTGCGGCTCAAGGGGCAGGCTGAGGATGGTTCGTTCACCAAACGCGCCGGGCCGGGAGTCACTTCGCTGGTGGCCACGGCCGCCCTGCGCAACGGCCGCACGCCGCGCGACCCCGTCGTCGCCAAAAGCCTGAAAAACCTGGAAACCTTCGTGCAGCCCGACGGCGGCATTTACGCCCCCAACAGCCGGGTCCCGAACTATGAGACCTGCTTGTCGATTGTTTGCTTCCAAGCAGCCAACGGCGACGGTCGCTACGACGAAGTGGTCAAGAAGGCAGACGCCTACATCAAGGGACTGCAAAAGGACAGCGACGAAGGCAAAGACGAATCCGATCCGGCCTTCGGCGGCGCCGGCTACGGCAAGCAGGGCCGCCCGGATCTTTCCAACACGCACTTCTTGATCGAGGCGCTACGCGCCGCCGGCAACGGTCCCGAGGACGAGTCGATGAAGAAGGCGCTGATCTTCGTCTCGCGTTGTCAAAACCTGGAATCAGAACACAACGCCACGCCTTTTCCCGCCAAGAACCCCGACGGAGGCTTTTACTACACGCCCGTGGGCGAAGGGTCCAGCCCGGCGGGCAATACCGCGAACGGCGGACTGCGCAGTTACGGCGCCATGACGTATGCCGGGCTGAAGAGCATGGTCTTCGCGGGCGTCGGGCCGGACGACCCGCGCGTCAAGGCGGCCGTGGAATGGGCGAGGAAGCACTACACGCTCACGGAAAATCCGGGGCTGGGCGAGGCCGGGCTCTACTACTACTACCACCTGTTTGCCAAGGCGCTCGACGCGATCGGCGAGGACGAGTTCGTCGACGCCGACGGCGCCCGCCACGACTGGCGGCAAGAACTCGTCGCCGAGCTCGGCCGTCGGCAGCAACCGGACGGCTCGTGGATCAACACCGACAGCCGCTGGCTGGAGGGTGACCCGAACCTGTGCACGGGGTTCGCCCTGCTCGCGCTGAGCTACTGCCGGCCGAAAGAGGCGAGCAAGTAGAACAAGTAGGGTGGGACGAGGGAACGCGAATCCCACCAGTCGCGTTGCACGGCCGCGCATCCGCGCGGCCGTGATCTGGCCGCCTCCTGCACCGCGGTTGGTGGGACTCATTCATGCGTCCCACCCGACGGCGCCCGTTTACGCCACCTCGTCCAGGAACCGGCTTAGCGCCACGTCGAGCTTGTCGGGCGTTTCGTAGGTGCCCGCCGCAAGCTGGGCGCGAATCGAGTTCACGCGATCCTGGCGGATGTCGGGGGCCTGATTCGCCAGATCGACGAGCCGGCCCGCGTCCGAAATCTGAAGCTCGTCCTGTGGGCCCGCGACGGTGCTTGTTTGGCCCGCGGGGGCGCTGCGTAGGTGAGGCGAGCTGATCGCCTGCGGACCGTGTAACTGTGCTGGACCGTAAATCTGCATGGTACTCCTCCCAGGCCAGATAGTGGCCGGACAATGTGAACGGCGTCCAACGCGCGGCTTTAGCTCGGCTGTTCCTTGCGGCCCGGCCCGAATGGGCCCGTGATTTGTCTCGGCCGACTGAACCTCAGTTGAGCTAACCCTCTCCGCTCGTCTTCACCTCCGCTCCTGCCAGTATACGCCAATCTCACCGGCGCCGCTGTCCATGTCTTGGGAGTCGACCTCGCGGGCACGGAAACATTTTGCACCCGTCTCATCGACCCACGGCCCGGCGACCATTGAACCAATCCTTTCCGTTAGCTCTTGTGCCGCAAACCAGTGCCCAGAACAAGTATGCCGCCCGTGCCGAAGTCGTAAAGATGTCGGCCTCGCGCCACAACCGTTCGCTTCGGCATGAATACCAAACGCAACAGCCGTTGCCCCGATGCTACGTTCGCTGCCCCCAGACAACCCGTCCTCCCAGCGACCCGTGCCGGCGGGAATCACCCCGGCGGGCACTCGTCGTTTTGGTTGACACTCTGCCTACGGGGGCGATCGTCGGACGGTTCGGATCTGACGCGGAAAAAACGTGAACGGGATTATAGGTGTGCGTGGCAACCTGGACAACATCGCTTGCGTGAGCATTGCCGGCAACCGCTTGAAGATCACCGCCAATTTTCTCGCTCGGCGGCGGCGATCGCCGTCGAGCACGAACCGGCTGGTTAATCGCACGTCACTTTGGAGGGATGCTGATCGACGGCCTGGCGAAGTGCCAGCGGCCCGGACCGGTCGGGCATGCTCCGCAGCAAGCCGATCAGGTCGTCGGGGCACATGGCCCACACGGCCTCCGCGGCGTCGACGCGGACGAGCAGTTTGCCGTCGTCATGGTCCGTAAGACGCACGTCGTAGCCGGCCGATCCAACGACCCGCCTCAACTCCGATTCGACTTGCTCTTCAATCGTCGCCATCTCTGTCCTCCTAGCCGGGTTCCTCTGGGCGGTGCAACGTCCGTACCGCAGCTCGGGCCGGGCAAAGTTGACATATCGAGCCAGAGCCCAGAAAATCGGCAGGATGAACAAACTGGGAAGGCTTTTATGGCTGACCGGATCCCGCCGCTTGTTGGGCGAGATGCTGCAGCCGCCCATTGGCAGCCTCCGGCTTTCGCGGGCATGAGAACGAGGTAACGTTGGTGGTTCCAAGAGGCGCGATGCTGGCACTGCTGGGTCTGGCCACGCTGTTGCCGATCGCAATCGTACTGGTGGTCAGCACGTCGCTTTTGTTTTCGGGGCTGAACGACGCCGGCGCCGCCAGGGTGCTGAACGGGGTCGCCCTGGCTTTGGGGCTGCTTTGGCTGCTGGGTCTGGTCAGCCTGACGATCGCGCTTGCGCTCGACGCCCTCGGCCGCAGGGACGCGGGGCACGAAGAGCGGATCCGCGACGAAGAGGGGATCGGCGACGACGGTGGGCAATAAAGGTGCCCGCTCGGCGAATACTCTCGGACGGGTACTTTTGGATGGGCCGGTCTGCATGCCAGAAGAATCGGGCCGGGGAAGATAAACGGGACAGACCGGTTGCTATGGCGTCGGGCGGGGCAAAGAATAAAATAGGTAAATGAGGTTTGCCCCGGGGCCACCAGGACAAAAAGCATGACGGCGAAAGCGACTGCGTCGACCGAACCACGTCCCGAGGCGTCGGAGGAGCAGATCGAAATCGATCTGAAGGATCCGCTCTTCGCGGCCTTTCTGGCGTGGCTGATACCCGGTATGGGCCACTGGTATCAGGGGCGTCGACACAAAGCGGTGCTGTTCTTCGTGTGCATCCTGGGCACATTCTTCTACGGCCTTTATCTGGGAGAAGGCCGGGTGGTCTACGCCTCGATGCGAGATAACGACCGCCGGTTGCCCTATCTTTGCCAGGTGGGAGTCGGACTGCCGGCGCTGCCCGCCCTGATTCAGGCGAAGCGCAAGGTTCCTTTCCAGGTGCCGATTTTTAAAGACAAAGATTTCATGGCTCCGCCGAAAGAGGTTTTGCCTCCCGGCAGCATGCGAACCGACGACCTCGACCGCTTGCACAAAAGGCTTCATCGCTACTGGGAGTTGGGGACGGTATACACGATGATCGCCGGACTGCTCAACATTCTGGCGATTTACGACGCCTGGGGAGGACCGGCCTTTTCCACGCCCGCCAAGAAGGATGAGGACGACAAGCCCGACGACTCCGGGGGGAAGGAGAACGAAACATGATTCCTCTCGGCACTCTTTCGTCGGCTGCGCTGCTGGCGGTACGCATCAACGACCTCTGGTACTCGCTGCCTTTGATCGTGGCGGTGAGCCTGGTGTATTCGGCCACGCGTCACGAGTTGCCCCGACCGATCGCCTCAGGCGCCATCCGCATGGCGGCCTGGATCAGCGGTTTTATGGTCGTCGGCTTTGCGATTCTGTTCGCCATGTCGTCGATGCTTTGACGCCGGAGAACCCGCTCGACAATTCAGGCGGCTTGACGGCCGAGGCCAGCGCCGATGGACAACCGCATGTTTCTCTCCCGCCGCGGCTTTCTTTCCAGGGCAGGTTTGGGCACGGTCGCGCTCGCGGCCCTGCTCAACGACGAGCTCCGCGCAGGACAAGCGGCCGGCGGGTTGCCCGGTCTGCCGCACTTCGCGCCGAGGGCGAAGCGCATCATCTACCTGTTTCAGTCCGGCGCTCCGTCGCAGCTCGACCTCTTCGATTTTAAGCCGCGGCTGGCCGACCTTCGCGGCAGCGAGTTGCCCGATTCCGTGCGGCGAGGCCAGCGTCTCACGGGCATGACGGCCACGCAGGCCAGCTTTCCCCTGGCGCCGAGCAGGTTCAAGTTCGCCCAACACGGCGAGAGCGGCGCCTGGATCAGCCAGTTGTTGCCGCACACGGCCCGTATCGTCGATCGGCTCTGCTTCGTCAAGTCGATGCACACCGAGGCGATCAACCACGATCCAGCGGTGACCTTTTTTCAGACCGGTGCCCAGCTTGCCGGGCGGCCCAGCATGGGCTCGTGGATCGTGTACGGCCTGGGGAGCGAGAACAACGATCTGCCGGGATTCGTGGCGATGGTCTCGCAAGGTTCGGGAAACCCCAACGACCAGCCGCTCTACGACCGGCTGTGGGGAAGCGGTTTTCTGCCGACCAAATACCAGGGGACGAAGTTCCGTTCGACCGGCGATCCGGTGCTGTTTCTCTCGAATCCGCCGGGCGTCGACCTGCCGACGCGCCGGCGGGTGCTCGACGACATCGCTCTGCTTAACGAGAAGCAGCTTGCCGAGCAGGGAGACCCGGAGATCGCCACGCGCATCGCGCAGTACGAACTCGCCTGGCGGATGCAGTCGTCGGTGCCGGAGCTGACGGACGTCTCCCGGGAGCCGGACCACGTCTTCGAGCTCTACGGGCCAGACGCTCGCAAGCCGGGCACGTTCGCGGCCAACTGCCTGCTAGCCCGGCGGCTGGTGGAGCGAGGCGTGCGATTCGTGCAGTTATTTCACCGCGGCTGGGACCAGCACACGAACCTGCCCAAGCAGATCGTGGGTCAATGCCGCGATACCGACCAGGCTTCGGCCGCCCTGGTGACCGATCTGGCGCAGCGCGGCCTGCTCGACGACACGCTCGTGGTCTGGGGCGGCGAGTTCGGCCGCACGGTGTACTGCCAGGGGCGGCTGACGGCCGACGATTACGGCCGCGACCACCATCCGCGCTGCTTTACCGTTTGGCTTGCCGGGGCCGGCATCAAGCCGGGAACGACTCACGGCGAAACCGACGATTTTAGCTATAACGTCGTGGCCGACCCGGTTCACGTGCACGACCTGCACGCCACACTGTTGCACTGCCTGGGCGTCGACCACCAGCGGCTGACCTACAAGTTCCAGGGCCGCTATCACCGCTTGACCGACGTCGCCGGCACGGTGGTGCGACCGATTCTTGCCTGAGCCATTTGCCTACTCTCTTTCCCTACGGGGGCTTTGCACAAAAAACCCCCTCCTGGACAAAAAGTCGGGGGGCTGCACAAAAAGTCCTAAGAAGTCGACTCCGTCTTCTGGCGCTCGCTGAGCATGTAGTCGGCCATCCGGTAGGCTCTCTCGGCGGCATCTTCCGAGACAATGATCCCGGCCCCAAGCAATCCCTGCATTGCCATCGCGGCGAAGTAGTCGCGCAGGCTCATGCCAGGGCTTGTGGAATAACCGGGCGAAGGGAATACTGGGCCGCCGTCCTCGATCTTCCCCAACGTTGCTATCCTCGCGACACAAGATCTAATCACCGTGTTCTTCGGCTGGGTGCGGCGAATATTGAGATTTGTTAGCTGGTTTCCCCACTAGAGCCAGTCCAGCCCGTCAGACTCAGCATCCACAGCCCCAGCCAGCACCGGCTCTGGCTCCGCCCCAAGGGGAGAGGGCCGGGTGAGGGCGGTAGAAGTTGGAGACGGCCCCCAGGCAAACGAATGCCCAGACGTCTCGTTGAGGAAATGCCGTCCTGGTTATTCGACCGCGATCCGCCCGCGGAGTGAGCGGGCTAGGGAGCGTCGGAGCGAGTTTGTTGCCGACCGTTGGCGGCGATTCGGCAACAGCGACAAAGCCACGATCACCAGGCCGGCGGCGCCGGCGAGCAGCAGACCGCGCAGGGTCTCGTTCAAGTCGACCGGCCGGCGGGCGTCGGGCAGATAGTAGAAGCTGCTCCACCAGGGACGCAGCGTGCTGAGCACCTGGTAGTCGCGCGCCTCCATCCGCTTCTCGGTCTTCACGTAGATGATCAGCGGCAGGGTCGGCGACTTGGCGGGGGTAAAGGCCTGCGCGGGCGGTCCGTCGTAACTCAGCACTTCCCAGAGCTGCCGCGGTCTCGCCAGCAACTGCGATCGGTCGAAGCGGAAGTAGGTCCACGGGTTCTTCAAAAACCCCTCCGCCGCCTCCACGTTGCCGCCGGAGAAGAACCGCATCGGTTCGATCGTCAGCCCGGCCACCTGCACCAACAACGAGGCCGCCAGCAGCATCGTCGCTCTGCGGCCGAGTCGTGCGGCTCCGATGGGGACGAAGACCCACAGCACGCCGAACGCGGGGGTCAGGTACCTCGGTCCCCAGGCTGGTTCTCCGGAGAAGAAGCGGATGGAGCCGATGAAGGCCAGAAACGCCAGGCATGACAGGCCGACCATCAGGGCGAAATGCCGTGACGTCGTGAACGCCAGGCCCGCCGTTTCCGCGGGCGGTGAAACAGGCGGCGGTGAAACAGGCGGCGGCGAGAGCGCCCCCGCTTCGTCCCTGGTCGTCGCGGACGAGCCGGCCGACGGGGTTTGCCGGGGACAACAAACGCGAAGCCCGGCCAGGGCAACAATCAGCGCCGGCCAATACCAGACCGCTCCCATACCCGGACTGATGAGCAGGCTCAGCACGCCGGCCAACGGGACGCTCGGCCAGAGGGGAACGTAGTCGCTGCGCGCCTCGGCGAGCCCCGCCCAGGTGCTGGGGGGAAACTTCCAGAGATCGTAGATTTCGTAGCCGATGACGCCGATCGCCGTGCAAAAGAAGACCATCCTCGCCGGCAGCCAGCGTTCGTCGGCCGATCGGTCCGGCCTCCAAAAGGCCCCGATCACGGCCGGCATGAAGAGGGCCAACGGCGGTTTGCAGTTGAAGGCGAGACCCAACAGCAATCCGCCGACGACGGCTCCCAGCCGCCAGCGCTCGCGCAGCGCCAGCGACGCGTACAGGGCCGCTAGCACGACGAGCGTGCCCATCCCGTCGTCGAACGCCGTGGCGCCGTAAAACCAGCTCGGCGTGCAGAAGATGCCCCCCGCCGCCCAGCCGATCGACGCGCCCATCCCGTAGCCCAGACGCCGGAACCAGCAAGCGTACAGGCAGGCCGTCAAGGCGCAGATCGCCGCGTTGCTGAGCACAAAGAAGAAGTGTCGACGCTCTTCCCACACCGGACCGGTGGCATCCGCCACGCCGATGGCCGCCGCCGCCACGAGGCTCTGCGGAAACCGGTACTTGGTGTACTTGTCGCCGTTGCGCCCCGGAAAGACGTAGAACCATGCGTCGGCGTTGCGCACGATCGAATCGCCGCGCTCGACCAGGCTGCGTCCCACCTCATACCGGGTGTAGCCGTCGACCACGTCGATCCGGCCGGACGACGAAAGGGCCACGATGGCGAACACCGCCAACGCCAGCCCGCCCAGGGCCCAGGCCCATCGGAACCCGCCTATCATGGTCCACCCTCATTTACGGACGGTGCCGGATCCGGTTTGCGCGCGAGAATCAAGTACTGGGCTCCCAGCGGCAGCCGGCAGAGATGTTTTTCCAGAGGTCGCATCACGCTCAGAGCACGCGGAAAAAAGAACGTGGACGTTGTTTCGAGAACCTGCAAGCCGGCCCGGCGAAGCAAGCGCACGCCCGCCCGCGGCGAAATGGCGACCGCGTCGCGATCGAACGGATTGACCCGCATGCAATACCGCGCGCCGGGGTTCCAGGCGTTGTTTTCCCAGAATGCGAACAGCCCGCCGGGGCACAGCGAGCGACTCACGTGCTCGACGGCTTGCAGCCGCTCCGGGGCGGGAATGTGATGGAAGACCCCGTTGGCGAAAGCCAGGTCGAAGGAACCGTCGGGCGCGTGCCGCTCGACGAGCAAGAAGTCGGCGCGCGAAGATCGATGCTCGCGGGCCGCCACGGCGATGCTCGCCGGCGAAACGTCGACCCCCAGCACCGACTCGGCGCCGAGGATGTCAAAGAACAACGAAGTCGACGTTCCGATGCCGCAGCCGTAATCGAGCACCGAGCGGGCGCCGGCCGCGTGTCTCTTCAGCCGCCGGGCAAGCCAGAACATTCGGCCGCGCGCGAAATACTCTTTTGTTTCGCCGCTGGCCGAAATGGCGGTGTTCAGGACGTCGTCGTAGTTGCTGGCGTATTCGTCGAACAGCGGCCGGCTGACCGATAACACGGATTTTTCCCCACGTCGCAGAGTTGGTCGCGGCAACAAGGGTAATCTAGCTTTCAGAGACCGGCCGCGAGGGCCGCAGGAGAGAGGGAAAGGTGCTGTCCGTGCGATGGTTGGGGAGGGCGCACGCGGCGCTGATACAAACGCGAAGCGTAAGCGAGCGAAATCGCTTGGAGTCCCCTCGCTTACGCTTCGAGCCTTGTGGCGGCCGGCGACTAATCCGGGCCGGCGGCTTAGAAAATACTCAGAATTATTAAAGCCGGCGATTTGACTTGCCGCAGGTCTGACCTACGTTTGCTGTACAGAGACAAGTGTGTTCACGCGACTCTCTGCGACGGTGATCGGGCTGGTCGCCGTCACGCAACTCGAAAGCGGACCAGTTCCAAATGGTAGCGGCGCGCTGCGGCGTGCCTCACTTCACGTCTTGGTCCAGTTCGCCCCTTCGATTTGCGTAAACAACGGGCCTGCCGCCCTGCATCCTCGACAAAGGCAAACCGGTCGTGAGGCCGGGACGCAAAGCCAAGGACCAGTCGTGCTGCCGAAGGGAAATCTCTTCGTGCAGAACGGCTGGCGGCCTGGTTACCGAAAGGGTGTCGCCGGGGCGGTCGCGAAAGCGGCCGCTTTGGCACAAGCACTTCTGACTGTTGACGAGAGCATGGTGCGAGGAAGGACAAGGTGGGTTTACCGCGACGTGTTGCAGGCCGGGCCGGTTCGCAAGAGCCGGCAAAGCGTCACGGGAAGCCCGGTATTTACCTGAAATGGTTCGCTTGACTCGACTGAACGTTGGTCGCGCGAAACCAAACAAATCGGAGGTCGTAATGAAGAATCTCGCTCAGAAGGTGCAACGTTTCCTGGTTTCGGAAGACGGCCCAACCGCGGTCGAGTACGCCGTGATGTTGGCTTTGATCGTGATCGTTTGCTTGACGGCAATCGGTTCGATCGGCTCGAAGGCCAACTCGACGTTCTCCGCCGTGGCGGCTTCGCTTACCGCGGCCAGCTAAGTTAGCACTGGCGTTGGTGTCCCGGCGCGTTGCCGGGACGGTAACAACTGCCTCCTTGATCGCCCTCGGGGGCCCGCTTGAGCGGGCTCCCGGGGGCGGCTTCACGAACCGACCACGAACGGGCTCCTTCCCCCAGTTGCGTCGCGTTCCCGGCGGTTCGATCCGGTTTTGAAACGTTCCACCACGCTCTCGTTAAGGCAAAACACCATGCTCAGACTCTTTGATGCCACACGTCGTTTCCTGAGTTCGGAAGATGGGCCAACCGCGGTCGAATACGCCGTCATGCTGGCCCTGATCGTGATCGTCTGTCTCACGGCCATCGGTTCGATCGGCTCGAACGCGAACACCACGTTCTCAGCGGTAGCCGCTTCGCTCACGGCGGCCAGCTAAACCCAGGCGGAGAATTGGAGAGTGGAGAGCGGTCCGAAGCGCGCCCTGGTAGCCGGCGCGGAGTTCGCGGCGACTCCTGGCGTCGCCGCGCATCGCGCGCCGCGGCCGTCCGCGCTTTGGCCGCACTCCGCTCTCCTTCGTTTTTCTTCCGACACACGCCGGAAGGCCGCGATCATCGCGCTCCTGTTTTTCGTCACCTGCCTCGTCTGCCGGTGGCGGTCACTCGATATTCCGGCGGCCGACATCGGGCCGCCCGTGGCCCTGGTCGCGGCTTTGGTCGCGCTGGCGTGTTACTACCGGCAGCGCGGCGAGGCGTCCTTCGTGCTCTGCCTGTCGGCCTTGTCGCAGATCGTCGCCTTTGCCACGTGTTACGTCGTGGCCATGTACGCCCTGGCGACGCCGGCCTGGCCGCTGGTCGACGGCCGACTGGCGGCTTTCGATTCCTGGTGCGGAGTTCACGTGCCGCGATTCTGCCGCTTTGCGGCCGAGCATCCGACGATCGAACGGGTGCTGCGAGCGGCCTACGACAGTTTGCTCTACCAGACGGCGGCCGTGATCGTCCTGCTCGGCCTGCGCAACCGGCGGCAGGAGCTGGAATCGTTCGTCCTGGCTTTCATGCTTGCCGCCCTGATGGCGCTGGCCATTTTCGTCGTGATGCCCGCCTACGGACCGTTTGGCGAATACGGCCTGACGCCGTCGGACGACCAGGCGCGATTCCTCGATCACTTTCTGTCTCTGCGAGACGGTTCCCGCCGGGTGATCAGCTACCGCGGCGCCGAGGGATTGATCACCTTCCCCTCGTTCCACGTGGCCTGGGCGCTCGTGATCGTGTGGGCATTGCGCGGCAGCCGCCCGGTTTTCGCGGCGTTCGCCATGCTTAACGCACTCTTGATCCTCTCGACGATGACCACCGGCTGGCACTACTTCGCCGACGTTTTGGGGGGCGCGGCGGTGGCAGCGGTGGCCGTGATCGCGGCGAACGCGCTGCGAGCGAATGCCGATTCAAAAGTCTCGCGGCGGGCTTCGGGCGCTGGGATCTGAGCCGTATTCGTCTGTCGCCGGAGGGGGCGACTCTGGTAGGATTGAGGCGTGTTCGCCCTGCGTCTCGACCGCTGGCTCGACTACCTGACGGGCCCACAGTTGCTGCTCGGCATCGTGTGGCTGGGGATGGTCTGCGTCACGCTCACCCTGCTGCTGATGATGGTCACCCGCTGGGGCCAATCGCAGCCGCTCAAGAAGTGCGTCATCCTTTCGCTGCTTACGCACGCCCTGCTGGCGACCTACGCCACGACCGTCGAGATCGTCGGCGCCTCGCCGCGAGAGCCGTTCGTGCGCGCCAGCATCGTCGTCACCGACCCGTCGGCCGGAAAGGAATCGACCGACGAACCGGGGGCGAATTCGGCCAAGCCGTGGGACACTTTTGCCGCCGCACCGCCCCCGCAGGAACGCACCGAACTCGAGCGACCGGAGACCACGTCCACGGCACAGCCGCTGGATGAAGAGCAGCCGGTTTCGGCCGTGCTGCCGACCGAATTGCCGGCGATGCCGGCGACGGAATTGATGCCTCCCCAGCCCGCCTCGTTGGCCGACATCGAACCCGCGGGGCCGCAGGAGGCGGCCGCGGAGGAGCCGATCGAGGCCCCCTCCGCCGGCCGCCGCGAGACGCGCGACCCGGCCTTGACGCGACACGCCGGTCCGGCCAAGACCGAGACGGCAAAAACGGACGGGCCGCCGGCCCTGTCGGCCGCCTCACCGGGCCTGCCCGGCGAGTTGAGCAACGTGCCGACCTTGCCCCGCATGGTCGATCTGGCGGCCAACCGCCCCGGCCCCGTCTCGCCCGACCTGCCCCTCGAGCCCGAGTCTCGCGGCGACACGGCGCTGGAGGCCGAATCGCTCGCCGATTCCGGCCCGCGCCAAGCGAGCGACGAGCCTCGCCGCCAGACGGGCGTCGGGTCGATCGTCAACCGCGAGGCACGTCGCGCCACCGACATCGCCTCGATGTCGCCGGCAAATCCCCGGCCCGACCTGATCGCCAACCCGTTGCTCGCCCCACGCAAGCCGGGGGGCGCCGACGAACCGGCCGAACTGCCCCGCGTGTACGAGAACCGGCGGGCGCCGCACAAGGCCGAAATTGTCGCCGCGCAGGGCGGGTCGCCCGCCACGGAAGCCGCGGTGAAGACGGCCTTGCAATGGCTGGCGGCCAACCAGGACGGGGACGGCCGCTGGGACGCCAGCCGCTTCGGCGCCGGCCAGGATCGGGCCGTGCCCGGCAAGAACCTGCGCATGGTGGGCGTCGACTCCGACAACGGCGTCACCGGCCTGGCCTTGCTCGCCTTCCTGGGTAACGGGCACACGCACCTGGACGGAGAGCATCGCGAGTCTGTCGAGCGCGGCTTGCAGTTCCTGCTGTCGACCCAAAAGCCCGACGGCAACCTCAGCGGCGCCGCCGACGATTTCGCCGCCATGTACTGCCACGGCATGGCGGCGCTGGCGGTGAGCGAGGCCTACGCCATGACGCAGGACGAGCGGCTCCTCGACCCGGTGCGCAAAGCGATCAGCTACACCCTTGCCTCGCAGCACCCGACGGCCGGCGGCTGGCGATACAGGCCGGGCGACCCGGTTTGCGACACGAGTCAACTGGGCTGGCAACTGATGGCGCTGAAGAGCGCCGAGTTGGCCGGCATCGGCGTTCCCGACCGCTCTCGCCAGGGAATGCTGCGGTTTTTGAAAAGCGTTTCCTCCGGCCGGCACGGCGGCTTGGCCAGCTACCGTCCCATGTCGTTGCGAGGCGAGCGTGTTACCGCCAGCATGACGGCCGAGGCGCTCGTCTGCCGGCAGTTTCTCGGTTTGCAGCGCAGCGACCCGGCCTGCGACGAAGCCGGCAACTACATCGCGGCCGACCTGCCGGGCCGAGGCCCGAACAACTTTTATTACTGGTACTACGCCACCCTCGGCATGTTTCAGTTGCAGGGTCCGCACTGGGAGCGGTGGAAAAACGCCCTGGAGCCGACGCTCATCGCCGCGCAGCGCACCGAGGGGCCGTTGTCGGGGAGTTGGGATCCCGACCCGCTCTGGGGCGGGCACGGCGGCCGCGTGTACTCGACGGCCCTGGGAGCCCTCTGCCTGGAGGTCTACTACCGCTTCCTGCCGCTCTACGTGCAGGCCACCGAAGCCGGCAAGTGAAGTGGGAGCGGCTGGGGCGTCATCCTCAGCACGGAAGGTGCGTCATTCGATAGCCCAGGGTGCAGCCCAGCGGAGCCCTGGGTCGTCGAACGCCGCGAGAGTCAGCACCCCAACGGGGTGCGATTCGGCGGCGCGCCGGTGGCGGCCGATTCCACTCTCAGGCCGCCCCCTTGGGGCTGACGTTCTTGTTCGCTCCGTTTCCCAGGGTTTGCACCCTGGGCTATCGAATACAGCACCTTCGGTGCTAAATAGCCGTGCGCGAAATACCCCGGCTTCGCGTTCTCTCGCCTCCTCGCGCCTAACCGTCGACCGAAAGCACGCCCGCGTCGCCGCGCTCGGCGGCGAACAGTTTTTCGATCATGCTTTGGGCCGTCTCGGTCGTCTGAAAGACACGGGCGGCCCAAAGCGACGAGGGGAGCGCGAACGAATCAAGCAGATCGTGACCAAAGGTGCATAGAATCGCGGCGCCGATTTGAGCGTTCAGATCGGCGTTGCAAGAGATGCGGCCGACCACGCCTCGAAAACCGCCGCGCAACGACGCGGCGACCACGGTCCAGGCCACTCCCATCTCGCGCCACGCGGCCTGGCCGCGAAAGTCGTCGGCAAACTCGCGGGCCAGTTCGGCGTCGAAAGCGAACTCCGCCACGTCTTCGGTTAAGAGCAGGTGGCCGATGAGCATGTCGTTCCAGCGTTCCGACTGTCGCCGCAATCGGTTCAGCTCGGCCGCCTCGCGTGACGGCACATTGCGTCCCCGCACGAGCAACGTCAGCGCCCGGTGCCGCGCCTCGAGGTGGCCGGCCAGGACGTTTCGTGCAACGGGCTCGGCATCGGCCGTCCGTCGCCGTCGATCGTAGGCGGTGAGCACGGCGGCCCAGACGCGGGTGAGCACCTCGCTGCATAGGATTTCTTGCAATACGGCCACGCAATCGTCGAGTTCCTGCGAAGGCGGCTCGTCATCCGGATTGGCAAGCCGTCTCAACGATTGCGCCCAACGCTCGTTGCGGCATTTGGAGGCCGACCAATAACGTTCGAGGGTTTCGGAAGGCAGTTCAGCCGCGACACCGACCAACCGCGGTGCGCGGGCCGTCACGACCGCGGCCAATTCCAATAATTCGCCAATGTTCATCGAGGTTCGATCTTTTCGCGCCTTGGTGTCTAAGAACCGAAACTCACCGCCCCCCGCCGGATAACACACCGGATCGCAGGACTGGTGAGGGTTTGGCCGCAACCCGCGGCAATCGGCCGGGCGAGAGAGCCCGAGGGGACCAGGGCTCTCTCGCCGCGGCAGAAATGAGTGCTTTTGTCCGCATCGCAAAGCGGGTGCCGCGATACCACGGACGGCGGCAAAAGAACGCGCAAGTGCTTAGAGGTCAACGGCCATCGCGCGTGTAAACGGATTGACGACGATGGCCGCTCCCAGCTCCGACGTTGCCTTTTTTCAACGTCGTGTGATCACAACGATCATCGCCGATTCTTCACGGCCGCCGGGTGAAGTGCCACTGCGGTTTGGCGGCCCCCGCGCCCGTCTTTCGCGTGTGCGGACCCTTGAGGGCGTGCTGCCGGCCGAATTCCTGCGTAGAAGTGTCCGTATGCCTCGCTTCCAACCAGGCTCTTAACGCGGCGCGAGCGCGGACGAATGGCAGGGCATAGGGGCTCGCCGCCCAGACGAACGAGAGCGGCTCGATGGGAATGCGGAAACGGGCCGAGGTGATCGTGAGGCTGTGAAACACCGTTACGGCGGCGAAAATCGCGAGCAGCGGCCACAGCGTCCGCCAGCGCGACCGCAGCGTCAAGAACCCGATCGAGGCTGACACCACCCATATCATCGTCGAAATGCGGTACAGGCGGTGGCGTGCCTTGGGGTTGGTTTCGTCGAAGAGCAGGAAGTATTTCAGCCGCCTCAGGCACAGGCGCCCGTAATGCGCCGGTTCGCGGCGGATAAAATCCCACGCTTGTTTCCCCAGCATTCGGCAGCGCTGCGGTTCGCTCAGTCCGGCCAGCTCGCGATAACCGGTCGGCTTGAGCAGCACGTCGTCGATGTAGAGCGTCTCGTGCCGCGCGTCCCACATCGCCCGGTGCCGCCCGGCGAGCGTGCCGTCGTGGCTTTGTCGCAGCAACTCGTCCGAGCGCTTGGGTATTTTGTCGGTGCCCCAGCTTACCGGGTTGTTCCCCTGCCAGAACGCATAGCCGAAGGTCGACTTGATGAACACGGCTTCGCCGTGGACGCGGTAGTTGCGGTAGAGCCAGGGGGTGATGACGAGCAAAGCCGTTACGCCGATGGCCGCCAGGCGGCCCGTTCTGCCGAGCAGGGCCCACATGCCGTTCAGCGTGCCGTCGGCGATGACCATGTCGCGGTCGCGCCGCCAGAATAAATAGCCGGCAAACGGAAGGGCGATCGCCAGAATCGGGTCGATGAGCAGTAGGCAGCCGGCCAGAAGGCCTGCCGAAACGGCCTTCCCCCAGGTGTGACGACCTCGCGGCGAGCAAACCCAGGCTAGCAGCAGGGTCAGCGTGAATGCCGCCCAAACGGCGACCTGAAAATGGGTGACCATGTAAACGTGGCTCGGGTAGAGCGCGGCGATCCATCCGGCCGTCGAACCGAGCGTGGGAAAGTCGGGCAGAAGCGACCACCCCAGCCAGACCACGCATAGCACCAGCAGCGTGCCGGCCACCGCCTGCATGATCTGCATGACCAGCAGGCTGTGCGGTGAACCGACGCCGAAGACTCGATACACGGCCGCAAGCAAGGCCGGATAGAACGGCGCCTGCTGCGACGTGGGTCCGCTGGTGCCCAGAAATGTCACCGAAAAGCCGCGGCCCGCGAGCATATTCTCGGCGATCTCGCCGTGCTCGTAGGTCGTGCCCGGCGTATCGCGTCCGCCCACCAGCCAGATCACGGCCAGTCGCGAGCCGAGCGCGACAAAAGTCAAGACTGCCAGGAAGAAGAGCTTGGGGTGCCTGGACATGGCCGGCGATTGTAGCCATGTTCGGTAAATCGCGGCCAGAGCAGTTGCCCCGGCCAACCGCGATCCGCGAAAGCGGCTCGGCCAGGCAATCGTGGGCTTTTTCGAGGCCCTCGGTGTTCGACGCGGAGGAGCCGGCAAACCCATCCTCCCCACAACGCGTATCCCTTATCTCCTGCCGAGACCTTTTCGTCCCCCCGGCGTGAAGTCAGAATGGAGAAGCGATTACTCAGAAAAACCATTGGACTCCTGGATGCCCGAGGCTCTCAAGATTCTGCAAATCGACACGCGGCGCGACGACTTTCGCGCGGCCCTGGCCGAACTGCGCGAGCGATTGAGCCCGCGGGGCAACGTCGTCAGCGAGGCCGGAAGGCGGAAGACGATCGAGGTTTTTGGAGAACCGCTGTCGCCGTCGCAAGTGGTCGAGCGTATCTGCGGCGACGTGCAGAACAACGGGCTCGCCGCCGTGCTCGACTACTCGGCCCGCATCGACCGGGCCGAACTCAGCGCCGACACAATTCGTGTCCCCGACGCCGAGTTGCGAGCCGCCCACGCGGCAGCCGACGCCGAATTTCTGGCGGCGGTGCGGCGGGTGCAACAGAACGTGCTGGAGTTTCAACGGGCGATTTTGCACCAGGACGTTCGGCTGGACAGGCCGCACGGCGGTTTTTTACGCCAGCGATATCTGCCCCTGGAGCGCGTCGGCATCTGCGTGCCGGGCGGGGCCGCGGCCTACCCGTCGACCGTGTTGATGACGGCCGTGCCGGCCCAAGCGGCCGGCGTGCCGGAGATCGCCATCGTGGCGCCCCCGACGAAGTACGGCGCCTACAACCGCGAGCTGCTGGCCACCTGCCACGAACTGGGAATTCGCGAGGTGTACCGCCTGGGAGGCGCCCAAGCCGTCGCCGCCCTGGCGTACGGCGTCGAGGGCCTGCCGAGGGTCGACAAGATCGTCGGCCCCGGCAACCTGTTCGTCGCCCTGGCCAAGAAACACGTGTACGGCGAGGTTGATATCGACTCGATCGCCGGGCCGAGCGAAGTCGTGGTGATTGCCGACCGGACAACGCGGCCGGAATTTGTGGCGGCCGACCTGATCGCTCAGGCCGAGCACGCCCCCGGAGCGAGCATCCTGATCACCTGGAGCGCGGAGGTGCTGGAGGCGACCTCGCGGGAGCTATGCCGTCAGCTCCAGGCGATCGAACGCGGCGACCTGGCACGGCAATGTCTCGAAGATTTTGGAGCGCTCGTGCTCTGCCGAGACGCCTCCGAGGCCTGTTCGCTGGCGGACGAAATCGCCCCCGAACACCTGCACATCGCGACCGACAACGCCGAAGAGCTGCTGGCGAACATCCGGCACGCCGGAGCGGCTTTCCTGGGCAACTACAGTCCCGTGGCCGTCGGCGACTACGTGGCCGGGCCGTCGCACGTGCTGCCAACCGGCGGGACGGCACGCTGGGCAAGCGGACTCTCGGCCAACGACTTCCTGCGGCGCACGAGCGTGATTCACTGCACGCAGGCGGGGCTCGCCTCGCTGGCGGCCGACGTGCGAACCCTGGCCGACGCCGAGGGTCTTACTGCTCACTGGGCCAGTGTCGAAATAAGGATCCGCCGCTAGTGTCACTTCCAGATCAAGAGTTTCGCCCCCGCCAAGCGGGCGCCGGCGGCTGCCGGTTCAACGATGGCGAAACAACGGGCCAACCGAGCGCACGGGGGAACCCGCAACTCCTCAGCGGGAAGGAGTGCTAGTGTCTTACTTTCGTCCGGCAATCGAGGCCATGGGCGGCTACGTTCCGGGGGAACAGCCGCAGGCCGGCAAGTTCATCAAGCTCAACACGAACGAGAACCCCTATCCGGCCTCGCCAGCCGTGAAGCGGGCCGTCGGGGCCGTGCTCGAGCGCGGGCTGGAACGCTACCCCGATCCGCTGGCGACCGCCTTTCGCGTGCGGGCGGCCGAGTTGCTGCACGTCGAACCGAGCTGGATTCTCTGCGGCAACGGCAGCGACGAGATTTTGACCATCGTCACGCGGGCCTTCGTCGGCGAGGGCGAGTTGCTGCGGCTGCCGTATCCGAGTTACATCCTCTACAAATCGCTGGCGCAGATCCAAGGCGCCCGCAGCGAAGAAATTCGTTTCGGCGCCGACTGGTCGCTCGGCGACGCCTTCGCCGAGCCGGCCCCCGGCCTGCGTCTGGCGTTTTTGCCGAACCCGAACAGCCCCTCGGGCACGACGGTCTCGCCCGAGCGCGTGCTTCAACTGGCCCAGCGGCTCCCCTGCCCGCTGCTGGTCGACGAAGCGTATGTCGATTTCGCCGAGAGCGACTGCCTGGCCCTGGTGAAGCAATGCGACAAGATTCTGGTGTCGCGATCGCTGAGCAAGTCCTACGCCCTGGCGGGGCTGCGGTTTGGCTTTCTGGTTGCCCAGCCGCACATCATCGAGGGGCTGGTGAAGATCAAGGACTCGTACAACTGCGACGCCCTGAGCATCGCGGCGGCCACGGCGGCCATCGACGACCAGGGCTGGCTGGCCGACAGCCGGGCCAAGGTGCTGGCCACGCGCGAGCGCTTGACCGCCGGCATGCGCGAGCTGGGCTTTGAGCCGGTGCGGTCGCAGGCGAATTTTGTCTGGTGCCCCCACCCGCGCGTGCCGGTCAAGCCTCTTTACGAGCAGCTCAAGGCCAGGCGAGTGCTGGTCCGGTATATGAACTATGAGGGTTGGGGAGAGGGCCTGCGGATTTCGGTGGGCAACGACGAGCAGATCGACGCCTGCCTGAGCCTGCTGCGCGGTATGATATAGAGCCTGGCGTCCCGCCTGCCCGCCGGTTCTCCGATAGGCCCTGCATCCTCGTGTAGCCGGGAGCCGACGGCGACCGCGAGGTTGGAACCGCCAGCCGGGCCGCATTGTGTTCTCGGGCCGGCCTCGGCCGTCCCTCGGTCGCCATCGGCTCCCCGCGAAAATGGCATAAAACACGGCACTCCTGAACCGGAGCGGCGTCCTCCCCGAACTCCCGTCCACCATGACACGCATCGCACGCATCGCACGGAAAACGGCCGAGACCGAGATCAAGCTCGAACTGAACCTCGACGGCTCGGGCCGCGCCGAGATCGCCACGGGCGTCGGCTTTTTCGACCACATGCTGACGTTGCTGGCGAAGCACGCCGCCATCGACCTGGCGGTCGAGGCCAGGGGCGACCTGCACGTCGACCAGCACCACACGGTGGAGGACGTCGGGATCAGCTTCGGGCAGGCGCTGCGCGAGGCGCTGGGCGACAAGAAGGGGATCCGCCGCTACGGGCACTTCACGCTGCCGATGGAAGAGACGCTCGCCACGGTGGCCATCGACCTGGGCGGGCGGTACTACCTGGTCTTTCAGTCGCAACTCTCGGCCGGCAAGATCGGCGATTTCGACAGCGAGCTCATCGAAGACTTTTGGCAGGCGCTGGCGGCGAACGCGCTTTGCAACTTGCACGTCTTGGTGCACTACGGCCGCAACCGCCACCACATCAGCGAGGCCATCTTCAAGGCCGCCGCCCGCGCCCTGCGGATGGCCATCGAAACCGACCCGCGGATGGAAGGCATTCCCAGCACCAAGGGAACGCTGGGCTAGTTATATATAAAGGGTATATCTAAAGGGGGACAGGTCCAATTATTAACTAGACCCTCCCCTTATGTGTTAGCCAAAAGCCTAATTCCCGGCGGGCGCGCGAGGGCGAAAAGGGTCGATCGGCGACGCGTTCGTGCCGGCGTCTTGCCGCCACGACGGCCAGGAACCGTTGCACTTAACGTCGTCGGGTCCCAACTTGCGGTGGGTGGCCGTCTCGGTGTCGTAGAGCATCAGCCGTCCCGGACCGGGCGACTGGTTCATCGGTCGCTCGAAGTGCATGTAGGCGATGTACCGTCCGTCGGGCGACCAGTTCGCGAAGGAATTGCCGCCGGCGCCCCCGGTGAGTTGTTCGACCGAACGGCCGTCGATCGTGGCCACGAAGATCTGCCAGGTGCCATCGTCCACGCGATCGGAGAACAGGATCTGCGCGCCGTCCGGGGACCAGCTTGGATAGACGAAGCCGATGGTGTCGCGAGCGACGAGTCGTCTGGGGTTCGTCCCGTCGGCATCCATCACCCAGATGTGGAACGCCCCGAAGGCGCCGCTGCGATTGCTGGCGAAAGCGATCTGCTTTCCGTCCGGCGACCAGGCGGGATCGGAGTCGTAGCTGCGGCTGTTGGTCAAGTTGACCGGATTGGAGCCGTCGGCGTCCATGACGAAGATTTCGTAGTTCCCGGTTTGCGACGACGCCCAGGCGATCTTCTTGCCGTCGGGCCGCCAGCGCGGATGGTCTTCGTCGCTGGCCGTTTGCGTGAGCACCACCTGGTTTGTGCCGTCGGCGTCGAGGCGGTGAATCTGATGTTTGCCGCTTCGTGCCGACATGAAGACCAGGTGTCGATTGCCGGCCGACCATTCGGGAAAATTCAAGTCGTTCCGTTCCTCAAGCAGCCTGGCGGTCTGCCTGCCAGAAAGATCGAACGTGACGATTTGCAGCCCCCCGGCCGGCGCCACGGCGGCGACGGTGACAGATTGGGATTCGTCGTCGGTCTGCTGCGCGCAGACGCGAGAGGCGCCGCCAAGGGTTGCGAGGAAAACAGTGGTTACCAGGATTGCCGCGACGAGAGGCAGGCACGAACGCATGACGGCACGGTTTGGGGCGACTTAAAAGTGAAACGAAGCCGGCGACCGCACGGGGCGCTAACGTCACGATAATGGGTGGCGGCGGCTGACGCCACGCTTCGCGCTTCGTGTGCGCTGGTGCGCAACTTGGCCTAGGCCGACTGAACCAATTTCCCGCGCGATGGTTACGATGGCCGACGTGTTAGCGGGCCGGCACGGGGGCGCACGACGCCGCGGTGTCTTGGATGCAAACGCGGCGCGGGCCAAAGGCGATCATTCGTGCCGGAATGTCCCGGATCAGCGGCAGGCTGGTGACGAGACGCAGCGCGAACGGAAGGCGAAAGGGCTTATCGTCCGTCAGCGCATGATGGACAATCTGCCGCTGCATAAACCTCTGGAACGCTTGGATGATCCGTGTCGGTCGTTCTCGCACGCGCTGCACGGCGGCCAATTCGTCGAGAGAAACCCGACCGCGCTTCAGTGCGGGGCCAAGCAGGTTGGCCGTTTCCACGGCGTCCTGGATCGCGTAGTTGATCCCCACGCCTCCGACTGGCGTCATCACGTGAGCCGCATCGCCGATCAGCAGCAATCCGTCCCGAGACCACTGCGGCAACCGGCTCGATTCCACCGACAGCACGGAGACTTGCTTCCAGTCTTTTAATTCGTCGACGCGATCGGCCAGCCAGGGCACGATCTCAGCGAGGCTCTGCTGCAGGGTTTGAATGCCCGCGGCGCGCATCTGCGGATATCCGCCCTTCAAGATCACGTAGCCGATCTGCAGATGATCCCCGCGACTTAAGATCACGACCATGTGGCCGCCGCTGATATAGAATTCGCCCTGTTCTTGCGGATCGGTCGGCCGTTGAGAAAGCCGCAGCCAGACGACGTCCATGGGCGGCGAAGTCTTCTCGGCTTCAAGCCCGGCCAGGCTGCGGAGCTTGGAAAAACGGCCGTCGCACCCCACGACCAGCGGCGCCCGCACCTCGTGCCACCGACTGTCGTCACCGCGGTAGCGCACGCCCACGACGCGCCCTTCCTCTTCGACCAGCCGCTGCACGTTGGCGCCCAAGTGCAGGTGGAAGTCGCCGTACCGATGCGCCTCGCTCGCCAAGAAATCAAGGAACCGCGACTGCGGCAGCATCATGATATAGGGAAATTTCGTCCTGAGCCGGTGCAGGTCGACGAGTTTCGTCACGCCGCCCGGCGTGTGGACCTTCAGGGCGCGGAGTTTCCCGTGCGGCAGCTCGTGCAGCCGCTCGGCCAGGCCGAGTTGATCAAGAACTTCCAGCGTCGAGGGATGGATCGTATCGCCGCGGAAGTCCCGATCGAAGTCCTTGTGGCTTTCCAAGAGAAAGGTGCTGATGCCCTGCCTCGCCAGCAGCAGCGAGAGCATCATCCCTGCCGGGCCCGCGCCGACCACGCAGCAGTCGCACTTGGAAACTTCGGCCGCCGCCGCATCGTCGGGAGCCTCTTGCAGGGCGCTAGTCGATGAAGTCATTGCAGACACTCCTTGCCTTAGAAAGTCAGCGGAAGAGGAAACGATCCTTGCGTCGTTCTCCGTTGACGCTCGCCGGAGCTGGCGAACGCCGCGGTAATCGCTCCATCCGATAAGCGAATTAAACGACCCTCCAAGTGTAGCCTAAGCTAGAGAGCCTGGCTGCCATCGCTAGAATTCCTGGCCACGGCCTAGCAGGTTACGGGAGGCCGAGCCGCCCCATCCACTGACCCTCGATCGCAGAGAATCGGGCCGCCGCGAGCGAAGTCGTCACCCAGCGGCCCGACGGTCAAGCGTATTCGCTTAGATTGACGGGATGGCGCCAGGCACCATCGAGAACGAGCGGCGAGATTCAAGGCTCAAAAAAACGTCAAGGCAAAGGGCGGACTCAAATCTGGACATGCTCAAAGTATTCGTCGGACGAAAGTAACTGACTGACCACGATCTCGTCATGTTCCCCGTTGTCGAGCTCGCCAGCGAAGTAGGCCAAGGCGCCCGCGTCGGCCGGCCGGTCCAGAAACTGCTCGAAGAGCGAGTTGACCCGCAGGCGATGGTACTCGTCGCTGGCGAAAACCACTTCTGCGATCTCGGGTGCCGAGGCGCCCTCGGCCACCAGGTTCTTGAAGTAGGTCAAAGCGGCCGGCTCGATCTGGCGGCCTAACGCATCGCGAAATAGCGCATGCAAAAAGCCCTCGGCCGTTCCTCCGCCGCGGCGCTGCCAATATTCCTGCGAACTGACCAGGGCCTGCGACATGCCCTCGATGGTGCCTCCGTCGTAGAGATAGGCCGACCAATAGGTCAGGCCGCCCGTCTCCGGCGCACGACCCAGGTACTGCTCATAAAGGGTAGCCACCGTGTCGTGCTGAAACTCCTCGGAGGAGGTGATTTTGACCATTTGAAACGCCACCTGCTGGCGAGGCACACCTTGCGTCAGCTCGGCGACCCAGTAATCAAGGCCCGGCATCTCGGCTTGCCGGCCAAACAGATCACGATAGATCTCCTGAATGTAGTTCTGATCGGGTGTGCCGACAGTTCCGTCGGCAAGCAGTTGCTCATGGATGGTGGCAACGGCGCCCGCCTGAGCCGAGGTGCCGCCCGTTACCGGCCCGGCCGTCTGCTCGATGCTAACCTTGATCGCGTAGTGGCCCTCGTCGAGGTATTCATGCGATCCGGTCACCGCATAGGTTCCTGATGCGAGCATGACGCTCCCGGCCGAAGTCGTGCCGTCGCCCCAGTCGATGAGGGCGCTGAAATCACCCGCGCCGAGGGCGACGTTGTCGTCGGTAAACGTGGCCACGGTCGTTCCCGCCAGCGCGCTGAATTCGTATCCGCTCACGGCCACGCCGCTCGCCACAAGGCCGCCTTCCCCGGTGCCGGTGGCCGATGCAATCGACGCGGTGCTCGTCACCGTGACCGTCGTTGCGGTCTCGTGCGTGATCGTGACGGCAACCGTGAAGGTTCCGTCTTGAGCGTAAGTGTGCGCGCCGTTGACGGTGAAGATGTGTGTGTTCGGATCGACCGAGAGCGTGCCGTTGGTCGAGCTTGTGCCGTCGCCCCAGTCGATCGTCGCCGCGTAGTCGGCAAGCGCTTCGGCGCCACCCGGATCGGTGAAGGTCGCTACGGCCTGGGCAGCGCCCAGCATGCCCGCGGTCGCCGAGTAGGTAAAGCCACCCGTGGCGACGGCGGCCGGATCGGAAGCCGTCACGGCCAGCGTGCCGGTGATCGGCGACGCCGCGCCCGACGCGACGCTGAACGCGAACGAATCGCCGCCTTCCTCGTTTGATTGATAGGTGACGACTCCGTCGTCGATGTCTTGCTGCGAGAACGAGCCGCCCGTGGCGAGCGGATTTCCTTTGTCGGCGAGCGTGCCGAGCGTCGGCGCGGCGGTAATCGTGTAGACGATGGCCGACGCCGCGACGGAACCGTCGGAATCGGTTGTTTCCAGCAGGGCGTTCGTCAAGGTCGTCGATGAGCCTTCCGTCGCGGAGGCGGGCGAGTCGTGAACGAGCGTCAGGATCGGCGTGTTCTCGCCAGCCACGATGGTGAGCGTACCGTTGACAAAGGCAAACGTGTAATTGGTGGCGCTGAGCGTTCCCGGCCCGACGGTGATGACGTAATTGCCGACACCGCTGGTCGAGGTGGCGACGGTGCTGAGGCTCGGTGCGCCGTTGACGACGCTCGACGTGTCGCCGTTGACGAAACCGGTGATGGTGTCGGTAAGCGGCGGGTTGACGGCTCCAGTGGTTTTTGTCTTATCGTCGGCCGTCACGGTCAGCGGCGCCGGAGCGACGTTTTCTTGCAGGCTGCCGTCGGTGTTGTCGAAGGTGGGATCGTCGCTCGTGTAGACCGCCGTGATCGTGTGGTTGCTGGCCGTAAGCTGGCTCGTGGCGAAGCTGGCCGAACCGCCCACGAGCGTCACGGGCGGGCCCGCGTCTGCGCCGTCAATCTCAAATTGAATGGAACCGGTCGGCGTGCCGGTCGCAGCGCTGACGGTTGCTGTGAACTGCACCGACTGGCCGTAGGTCGAGCCGGTCGAATGGTCGGAAGTGACCTGAACATGTGTTGGCTGGGTGACGGCGGTTCCCTGCGAAACGACGAACGTGGTGCCGACGGTATTTCCATCAGCACTGATGGCCTGCACCAAATAAACGCCGCCGCTGGGCAGCATGATGTTTTCGAAGGTGACCTCTCCGTCGCTGACCGTCTGGAATCCGCCGCTCAGGTCGTGCTGGCCCTGCTGGTCCGTATAGACCAGCCTGGCGGAGCCGGAATACGTGGCATCGAAGACGCCCCGATCGTCTTCGGCGGCAAACGAGAGGCTGAAAGGCGTCTGCTCCGCGACGGTGGGCGGATTCTGGAGCGGGACGAATCGCGATACCGGATGCACCACGATCGGCAAGCTCACCGTGGTCGAGCCGGCCGTGATGGTAATGGTCTCGGTCGTCGGTGACGAACTGGCCGTGTTCAGCGTGACGGGACCGAGGATGAACTGGCTGGGATCGAAGTTGCCGGAGGTGGAATAAATCGTGACGTTATGCGAATCGGTGATTCGGACGCTGATCGGTCCCGTGTAGCCGTCGAGCGGGTTGCCGCTGGCATCGTCGGCAAGAATGGTGGCGGTGATCGCATGGCCCGCGACGATGTCGCTGGGAATGCCGCTAATGGTCAAGGCGCCAATCGGCTCAGTGCCCACGGTCGTGGTCGGCACGTTCAGGTAGTAGCTAGAGTCGATGGCGGTCACGCTGCCGTCAGCGCTGGTCGCGGTCAGGGTGACGTAGTAGTAGCCGGATTCGGGTGGGGTGAATGTATACGTCGAGTCGCTACCGTCGGGCAGGTTGAAATCGTTGTTGAAGTCGGGGGTGTAGTAGCCCTGCCATTGCAGCGACGCGCCGGGAGCTGCACTGCCGCCGATCTCACTTGCCAGCGTCAGCGGGACACCAGCGGGCCACGTCGAGGGAGCGCCGACGATATGGGCGCTGAGGGCCAGGCTGGCCGGTCCGTCCGCATTGAAGGTGATCGTGCCGTCTGCCGTCCGGTCGGCATCGCCGCGCCCGCCATCGACGAAGTGCAGCAAGATATCGCCGTCGGGCAGGAATTCCGCCCCGGTTGTGCTGGCATCATCGCCGTCGGTTATACGCTGGTAGAGGAAATCGTACCAATGGTAGTCGCTGTTCGCCGGGGTCGGGCCGAAGACGTAGTAGTCCGCCGGATTGACCGGCGTCGACGAGTGGAGTTCGACGTTCGCCGCTCCGCCGGGCGCAACGCCTTGCACCGACATCCTGAGGTATCCGAGCGGGAAGTTCCGAGCATTCGCCGAATCGGAGTAGGTCGAATCGGTATCGATGTCGGCCGTCAAGGTCGTGCCGACGGGCGACGTCAAAGTCAGGGTGCCGCCGCTGACGGGATCAAAGAGCTGCACCACATTTGCCGCCGCCTGGCCGACGTGCCAGCGGAAGAGCAGATCACCGTCGACGGTGCCATCGGTCGCATGGATATCGATATTGAAGTCCGCGGAACTATCGAGCTGCGGACCGACCGTTCCGGAGATGACCCCGGTATTCGGGTCGAGCGTCAGACCCAAGGGCAAGCCGGAGCTCGCCGAAAAGGTCACCGGCTGGCCAAACGATTGCGTGACGACGATCGGCAGGTTGACGACCGTTCCGACGACCGAAGTCTGATCGCCGGGACTGGCCATGACGATGGCCGGCGTGACGGTCCAATGGAAGGTGGTCGTGTAGGTGTAGTTGAACGTCTGATTGACGACGGTAACCGTCGTGAGATACGGCGACGCAGTAAAGGCGCTGGCGGCGATGGTGCCGGTCACCAAATGGGTCGACGGGTCGTACGTCAAGCCTGGTGGCAACCCCGTCAGCGAAGTGACCAACGTCGCATTTTGATCGCCATTGAAGGCGCCCATGAAATCGTCGACATCGTCCCCCGCCCGATTGCTCTGGTCGCCGACGCCGGTCATGAAAAAGCCGGGCTCGGTCCCGAATGTAAAGGTGGTCGACACCGTGTGATGCGTGCTGTCGGTCGCCGACACGGTAACGCTGAAGTTCAGATAGTGGCCGGAGGAATCGGCGTAATCGGCCAGGGTGCCCGAGATCAGACCGGTATTCGGATCGATCTCTAGCGAGAGCGGCAGGCCGGTAGCGGAGTAGGTGTACGGGGCGCTGCCATTGACCGCCTGCATCTGCAAAGAGACGGGCAGGTTTTCCGGGAAGATTTGCGTGCCGGGGTTCACGACGACGAACGATTTGGCCACGGTCCAATTGAAGTACACGGTGACCGAATGCGTGCCGTCGGTCGCATTCACGCTGACGCTGTAGGGAGAGCTGTTCTGCGCGCCGTCGGCGATGGTGCCGCTGATGACTCCCGTCTGAGAATTGACGGATAGCCCGGCCGGCAAATTCGTGGCCGTATACGTCAGCGTGCCGCCATACGAGTAAGACGTCTGGATCGGCAGCGTCAGGACTTGCGATACTTGCGAGCTTTGGTTGGCCGGCGTCGTGAGAATCAACCCTGGCAAGGTGGTCCACGCAAAGCTCGTCGAAGCGGAGCCCGTGTCGTCGGTCACTGTCACGACGACGGTCGCGGAGTAGAACTCGGTCATGTTCGTGCCGGCGATCACGCCGGTCGCCGGGTCGATGGCGACGCCAGTCGGCAATCCCGTGGCGCTGAATGTCTTGGTGCCGGAGCCGCCGCTCACGGCGATGGTGAGCGGAGTCAACGGCGCGTCAACCTGAACGCTTAGCTGTCCGGGGTTGGTAATCGTCAAGGCGCTGAACGTGCTACTCGACTCGATGTTTAGCGCCTGGCCGGTCACCCTGGGGGCAATGTGCGCGGGCAGATTGATGACGTCCGAGCCCGTCAGCATGCCGGCCTGGTAGTACAGGGTATCGGTGCCCGGCCCGCCGTCCAGGTTGCCAGTCAGAGACCCGCCCGGCTTGAAGAAGATGGAGTCGTTCTGGCTGCCGCTTTGCAGGCTGCCGAAGCCGGAGAACGTGATCGTGCGATTCAGCACGCCGCTGTTGGCGCTGGAGACCTGCCAGTCGTCGACGACGTCGGGGGCGACGAGCGTGTTCGTGCCCGAGCCCCCTTTCAAGGCCAGACTGAACTGGCTTCCCGTGATCTGAATCGGCGCCGCCACCGCTCCGCTGATTTGAGTGTTGCCGGAAGCGTCTTGCGACAGCGTTACGACCTTGCTCGCGGCGTCCGCGGAATCGTCGAGCGTTAGCGAGACAGGCGGCAAGGTTGAGCTGTTCGCCAGGACGCTGACCGCCCCTTGAATGCCGGCCAGACTGCCGCTGTTGCCCAGGGTGACTACGCCCGTGCCACCCTGGTCGATCGTGAGGGGCCCGCTGGTCTGCTGGACATTTACGGCATACGCACCCGGGCTGATCGTCGTGCCTCCGGAGGCGGTATCCGTCACGGGCAAGGAATTGGTCGTGGCTTGCGCATACAGCAGCAGCGCCAGGTGCGTCGTCGCGCCCTGGTACGCCACTGCCTGCGTGCTGTTGCCATTGCCAAACAGGGCATAGGTTCCGCCGCCGACGCCGCCGAGCTTCAGGCCGCTGACGGGAATCTTGGTGAAGTCGACGGTCAGGTCCGTGGTCTCGGTGGGGCGAGCCGGATCGGGAGCGACGTTGATCGTGTTCGCCGATTGAAACGACGGGTTGACTTTCAGATCGATCAGCACCGTGGCCGCGCCGAAGACCGACACCGGCGCGATAACGTTGGACGACGTCGATTGCGTCAGTTCGACGCTACTGCCGGCACCGGCAAAAAATCGCGTGTTTTGCAGCCCCCCTTGGAACGAATACGTGCCGCCGGCGGCACCGTAAATATCGAATTCCGGGAAGCTCGCAAATTGGTAGACGTCGATCGCGGCAGGCGAGAGTCCGGCCAAGCCAAAGAACGAGGTGCTTGGCACCAGCGCGAAGGTGGCTTGCCGGCTGGTGGCATCGGAGCGATCATCAATCGTCACCTTGCCAAGCACGCTTGCGGACCCAACGCTGATCGAGCCGGCGATCGCGCTCAGGTCGCCTTCGCCAATCGACAAGCTGCCGGCGGCGAACGCGGAGTACTCTGCTCCCGATGAGAAGGTTACGTTGTCTAGTCCGAGCGGGCCGGTCGTCCCGAGCACGGTCAGGTCGTTGATCGCGTTGCTTTCCGTGTAGAGTTCCGTCGTGGTGCCGCCGGGCGTGTTTTGAACCTGGACCGACACGCCGCCATAGCTCGGCATCCGCAGCACCAAGCCCGGAAACTGATTGGCGAAGGTGCCGGCATTCTGCGTGGCCAACGAGTAGCTCTGCGTGAGATTGCTGAAATGGATCGCTCCGCCGGCGATCCCGGTCACCTGCGTATCGGTCAACACGATCTGCGGCGGCGACGTCGGAGCGGTTGAGCCGGCGGTGTCGGCGTGAACGGTCAAACCTGCCTGCCGCACGGTGACGTCGCCGACGATCGTGCCGAGCAGGTTGTTGCTGCCGCCGCTGGCGGCGCCCCAGCCGGGCAATAGCCCGGGGCTGTAGATGTTGTAGATCGTGGCGATCGATTGAGAGTACGCCGGATCCAGGTCAACTCGGGTAACCGTATCGTCGCCGACGACTTCCAGCGGCCCCGCGGTGGCCCCGACGTACACCTCTTGCGCACTGTTGAGCGTGTTGGGATTGACGAAGTAATGGAGCGGTCCATTGACCGGATTGTTGATGATCTCCGTCGGCCCGCCTTGAGAGAACGTCGCCGTCGAAGGCCGGTTGTAGGCCGGGGCGTAATCGTAGGCGTTGACGTTGGAGCCCCAAATAATGTCCCCCACCGTGCGATATCGCAGATCGGCGTCGCCGGGGTAGTCGGGATTGGCGGTTATGCCCTCGTAAACGCCGCTGTAGCCTCCCTGCATGGTGGGCATGTAGATGTCGCTCGAGGCGTCAAATACCAGCGTGCCCTGGCCCTCGCCGACGTAGTTGTAGAACACCGGCAATGACAGACGACGCGTATCGCCGGTCTGCAAGTAATCGTCGACCGGAACACCGGGCAGGATGCTGACGTCGGTGTAGAAATGGCCGCCGTCGTACAGTCCAGAATCGAACACGCCGCTCGTCACCGTGTTCGTCGTGTGGTTGTAAATGGTCAGATTGCCGCCAGTCTGCAGGAAGGTGTCGGCAGCGTTGAACACGTTGTCCACCAGGCCGACGGCGGTGACCGAGCCGTCGGCATTCAGTCGTCGGCCGACGTACACCGACAAATGCCCGTTGACGTACAAGGGCATTTGGGTTTTGCCCATCACGTAGACGCCCGGCGCCGAGCCCGCGGACACAAAATTGCGAATCGTGGTCGTCATGGCGCTATTGGGCGTATCTTCGACGCCGAAGTTGTCGGCCGAGCTCCCGGTCAGCGTCAAGTCGCCCTGCAAGGCGGCGAGCGTCAGCGTGGGATGCGTGCCGCTCGTCGTGCCCCAACCCGAGAGCGTCGAGCCGGTCAAAATCAGGTTGCCGACCAGCGTTCCGTCGCGGTCGTCGACTTCCCTCATCCACAGGTTTTGAGCGTCTACGTCTCCTTGAATGTTGGCCAACAAGCCGGCCCCCAACGTCAGGTCCGTGGCTGCCACGTGGTAGAGCGGCGGCGTGTTGGGGCGATAGCCCAACAGATAGGACAACTGATCGAGATTGGCCTGCGTGATCGGGGTCGTACCGGACACGCTGACGGACAATTCCGGGTTCACTTTGATGAGGTTCACGTGCGTTTGTCCGAACGACGTGATCATTTCCGCGTTGACTTCATGGTTCCCGCCGTCGTTGCCCGCGATGAGCTCCTCGGCATGCGTATAGTCCGGTTCGTCAACCCCGAAGTGAAAACCGCCGCGCAACTGCGACGCGTCGAGGGTGACATTGTTGTCGAGGGCGGCCGGACTCGGATTCAGCGGGAACACGCGCACGTTGACGGTCGCAGTCCGGTTCGGACTGGCGTAGGTAACCGTCGTGTCGTAGTACTGCATTACGCCTTTCAGGAGGCTTTCGTTCAGCAGGTTGCCCGCCGGACCCGGTCCGACCGTCTGGGTGAATTGCGTGCTCAGGATGACGTAGAGATCCGTCGGCGGATTGACGGCGGTGAAGGGATCGAAGCTGTTGTATTCATCGGCCATCGAGATATTGAGCGGGTTGTCGGCGGCGCTGCGGGGCGCGACGAAGAACGTGGTCGGCGCCGTCAGGTCCAGGGAGTCCTGCGGCATGGAGCCCAACACGTAAAACGTGTTGAAATCTTGCAGCACCGAGTTGTAGGTGCCGATGGGAGTCAGCGAAATCACGCCTCCGCGGACTTCGGCCGTAATGTCGTTCGGCGCCGTCGGGTTGGTGCCGGCCAGCCGAGCCTGGCCGTCGATGTAGAGCGTGCCTGGACCCGTCGCGGTGAGATCGGCATTGACCGTGCCGCCCGGCAGATACACATAGACCTGATCCTGGGGACGATAACCGTTGATCGTCACGTCCAGGCCGATGGTCTCGTTCTCGATGTGCAGATTGTTGTAACCGCCGATGTCGTAGGTCGTATCCGGAGAATCCAGGTCCCCGTCGAAGATCGTGCTGGCGTAGTCGCTAATGACCGTCGTGAAGTTCATGACGATCCTGACGTTCGAGATCGGCGGCAGATGCTTCTCGCGCTCGGAGTCGCCGTCGGGCTCGAGGCGGCGGCCCAGATACAGATCGAAGTCGCCGTTGATGATCATGTTGCTGGTGGCGGCCACCACGAAGATCGCATTGCGCAGCAGGCTGGCATTATCGAAAACGAGCGTCTCGACCTTGGGCGGGGTGCCCTCGATGTCGAATTCGTCGCCGGCGGCCGTCAGCAACGTCATGGTGCCGACCAGCGGCGAGAGATCGTTGCCCAGGAAGATCGTCGGCTCGAAGGTCGAGTTGGGAAGGGTCCAACCGGTGAACGAGTTCGTGGTCATCGTGAAGATGTGCCCGGCGGTATTGGCGGCATTGTCGACCGTCAGCTCCGCTCCCGTGACGCTGACATTGCTCTGAATGTGCGACAGGTTGCTGTCGCCCACGGTGATCTCGGCCGGATTGGCCGAATCCGTTCCGGCCACGATGACCGTCATATTGGGGGCCACTTGCAGCAGCGTGAGCGTGGCTCCGCCCACGTACAGGTGCAAGGTGCCTTGCATTTGCGAGGCATCGACCGTGGCCAGGTTGCTCAGGTCCTGCGTGGGAACGATGAGCGTGGTGATGTCCTGGCGGCGGTCGTCGTCGATCTCGACGTCGTAGGGCGAACTGGAATCCTCGAGCCGGATCAAAATGTTCTTCTGGGCGTCGGGCGCCAGCGACACATTTTCCGGATGCGTGGTGACCGAGATGTCGTCGACGGCCGTGGAATCGGCGGGGCGCACCGAACCGTCGATCTTGATCAGTCCCATGCCGGTGCCGTTGAGATCGCCGATGTTGACTTGTCCGCCCCGCAGCTTGACGTCCAGGCTGTCGTAGCGGGTAAAGCCGACCAGCTCGACGTTGGCGCCGGCACCGGTGCCCCCCGGCCCTTGCATCAGATCCAAATCGAGCAGGTTCGGGTTTTCCACCGGGTCGACCGGACCGTTTGGTTCGATGTAGAGCGGATTGGCGAGCCCGGCCGTCGGAGTGTCGAAGATCGCCGTGGTGGGCGGTGCCGAGTTGCTGCCGCGCGTGACCAGAAAATCGAACGGCCCGAGCGGACTGAGGTCGCCCACGTCGAGCGTTCCGCCGGCCATGCCGATGGCCAGCGCCTCGTGGTGTTCGAGCGTCAGGTCCGTGACGTTGCCGGTAATGTGCAAAAAGCCGGCATCGGCGCGCAGGACCAGGCTGTCGTGCGTCGGGTCTGGCACGCCATTGCGATCGAGAATGACGGTGTTATGGGCGGACGGATTGTCGATCAAGCTGCCAGGGACGAAGGGAATCGATGGATCGGTGAGCTTGGCCTCGATCCGGAATTCGTTCTGGCCGGCCCCGCCGATGAACGTGGCGGTCCCCGGACCTTCGAAGAAGTTGTCCCAGGGACCTCCGCCGAGAAACACGCTGCTGCCAGCGCCGGCCAACACGTCGCTCGTGTGGTCGGGCGGACTGTCTGGGGATTGAACGGAAGACTGAATCTGATCTTGAATCTGACTCGGCATGGGGAACTTGATCGTACTGGCGTCGAAGACCGACGGATCGATCGTGTTGCCGAAAACATAGACGCCCTGGGCGGCGTTGTTGAACGCCCGGAGGCTATTGTTGCCGCCCCCGCCTATCAGCACGGCTTTGCCGTGGCCGTCGTATTCGAGCGTGTCGTCGTCGCCGCCCCCGATGAGCACGGCGTTGACCGGTGCCTGGCTGGCATCGCCGTAAATATCGCCGATGCTGATCGTCTGCTTGCCGATTCCGAGAAGTTGATTGAGCGGGTCCGGCGGCGGCGGCAGCGTGGCGATCAGGTTGTAGCGGATCGGCGTAAAGAGGTCGTCGGTGACATCACCGCTGACGGTTTTGAAGACGCCCACCTTGACGTCCGGCAAGCCGGGAAAGCTTGCGTTGACGTACCGCTGCTCCAAATTCATGCCCACCAGGGCGCCGTTGACGTGATGGTAGTACGCGACGGGATAGGTTTCCGTGTGGTCTAAGTAGGAAACGACGATGGCTTCGATGTAGGCTTTCGGGTCGGACGGATCGGGGTTGTCGAAGTAATAGGCTTGGAAATTTCCCTTTCCCGTGATCAGGTCGCCCAGGTTGGGTGGGGCCACTCCGAACGTATCCGGAGCGAGTTGCTCCATCTGCACGTGAACGGTCTGATCGCTCGTCGATTCGTTGATATAGATCGTCTGACCATCACTCTCCGTGGGCTCTTGATGGCTGACGTCGAAAGAGAGCAGCGTGATGTGGGCCAAGTTGACATGCGCCAGCGTAATGTCTGCGAACGGGGCCGGAATGACGACCTCGAGATCGGCCGAGACGAAAATGCTTCCGGTTGCGGTGAACGGGATCTCGCCATTCGAGATTTCCTCGGCCACCTTGGAGAGTCGCACCAGCGAGCTATGAGGATCGTCGAGCGTCGGATCGAGGTGCAAATCGATGTCCGCGTAGATGCCTCCCTCGACTTTCAAAACGACGGCTTTGGCGGCCAGCGCCACGCCGCCCGAGATCTCGACGCCGGTGTTGTGCACCGTGAGATCGGGGTAGTCGTCGAAGGTCGCCGTGTGCGTACCGTTGTCGAGATAAAAGCCGTCCGATAGATCGGAGGCCAAGGTGGCAGGATCGGTGGTTCCCGAGCGGACGTCGTTGACGAGCTCTTTGATGCCCTGGGTGTCGTACCCCATGCTCAAATTGATGGTGAACAGCAACTTGACGTCCAGAAACAGCCCGGCGAACGGCTCGATGGCAATGACCGGAATTTCCTCGGTAAAGGGAAAGGAAAACTCCGGCATCTTGAAGGTGAAGAGCGAGGCATTCTGTCCAACGAGCAGCCCGAACACGTTGTCCACCGGGTCCGAAAGGATCGGAAACTGAATTCCATCGATGCTGTTCGTTTGTCCCAGCGCGTTCAGGGTGTCGCCGGCGGCCGTGTTCGCCTGCTGCATCACGTCCTGCGCCACGTTGGAAGTGGCGATGCTGGCACCGGCGGACCGGATATTGTCGCCGATCGTGAAGCTGCCGAAATCGATGCTGCCCGAGCCGTTGAGTGAACTGACATCCAGCGAATTCAACTGCTTGATGGTATCGAGTGCGGCGAGCGCGTCGGACGCTCCCGAGGGATCCAACAGCGTGAGCAGGCTTTCGTGAATGCCGATGTCGCTGAGTCCGGGGATCTCGGTGGTAAGCACGTCGACGATCGGCTCGAGCGGCTTGGTAAAGTACTGGATGTTCTTGATCATGCTTTCGACGTAGCCGCCGAAAAACGAGCCGGCGTCCAGGGTCACGTCGTCGAAGCCGATGTTGGTCAGGCTGCCAAAGGCGGTTCCATCGATTCCGGAAGCCAACGTCGTGCCGCTCAGCGCCCAATCGAAGTGGAACTTGCTGGACAGCTTGGGGTCGAAGGGTAAGTTGCCCGAGCCAAAATCCAGGTTCGCGCGCAAGCCGACATGGGCCGACGCCGTCAGCGAAATGCTCACCTGACTGGGCGACGCCACGTTCACGGCGTACGTGCCGGTAAACTTGGTGCCATCGTCCGTGGCCGAGAGATGCAGCAGCCCGCCTAATGTTGCGTCAAGCGAAAAGTTGGCGCTCGGCGCGGCTGAAATTTCGATTGCCAAGGGAGCATTCGGCAACGAGGGATTGCTGCTCGACAAATTGGTCGACTGCAGCGAAAGGGCGCTGATGGTCGGATCGAACGTAAACTGCAGCAGGTAATCCATTCCAACGCTTAAGTCGAGGCTGCCGCCGCCGCTGACGGCGAAATAGCTGCCCAGCCCGGCATCGAATTGAGGATGGACGCTGGCCACCGCCAAATCCTGATGCAGTTGCATTGCGAAGCGCCAACTCCCGTCGGCATCGATCTCAGGCGTGACGACGATGTTGGTGGCAAACGGCGCGAGCTCGGTTCGCACGTAGCCGACGATGGTCGCATCCGAGGCGTTCGGATTGGCCGAAAGATCGTTGGCAACCGCCTGGAACGCGGTTTGCAAATCAGTGGCTTTGCTGGCGATGGCTTGCGTCAGGGCAGGATTGTTTTGCAAGCTCGCGCCGAGGATGGGAATCGACGGCGCCTGGCTCACGGCCGTCGTGACGCTGGTTTGCACCGTGGCCAAGGCACTTTGCAAGTCGCCCGCCAGGAGCGAGAAATCCATATCGCTGGTCAATAGCCGCCGACTCTCCAATCGCTCGAAACGGCGTGGCAAATTCCCCACGCCCAGCAGCAAGCAGCGTTGCGGCCGTTCGGCGTTGCGGGCTTCCGGTTTCCGTCGCGTTCGACCTTTGCGGCTCATGCTGCGTCCTCGAAGCTGGTGCGAATGGTCCGACTCCACCAGCCGTGGATGATGGCGTCAGGGGCTGACAACAAATGAAACTGAATTCCAAGGGGAAAATCGCGCCAACAGCACGGCGGCCTCGGCGATGCCGGCCTGAAGGCCTTCTCCCTGCCTATAAAAGCGCCGTCCAAGTCAAAACCGCACGGCGCAGTCGGAAAGAATCTGCCCGATCTGCCGACCTGTTCGTCCACCCGGTGTCGGTCCATGCCGAAAAACAGTGGCTTTGTCGGACTTCCGGCTGCGGATGTACGGCGCCAGGAAAGCTGGGCCTTGGGATCGGCGCAGCGCCCTAAGTTGCTTTGCCGCAGCGAGATATGGACGGATCTCGGCGACGACTAGCTGAATCGGGCCTGCTGCACGATGGGGCCGTTTTTCAGGCTCGGTTGGAGCTTGTAGCGCAGGTCAGGGCCGATCGCTCGCACAGCGTGCGCACGGCCAAGATAGTCCTGAAGTTATTTGGTCGTGTTTCGTGCGGTCCGCGATTCGATGGCGCTATACAGATTGCAGAAGTACGCCAACACTCCACCGCTTTGCCTGGAGAGCCACATACGGATGGATTCCCCGGGTACGACTGATCCCGACTCCCGGAACCAGGTCACGAACGATTCGCCCGAGCTGCGCGAATCGCCGGCCGCGGCACTTTGGGCGGCGTGGAGGGCTGGTGGAGAGCCGGATCTCGAGTCGTTCGTCGCCGGCTTAAGCGAGGTCGCTCCGCGTGACCTGGAGGTCATGATCCGGATCGATCTTGCTGCCCGTCGACAGCGCAACGATCATACGCCGGCCGAGGAATACCTGCGGCGTTTTCCCGCCGTGGCGGCGGACCCTGAACTGGCGCTCGACGTGATTTACGGCGAATATCTTGCTCGCGAGCGGGCCGGCGAGCAGCCGAAACTGGCCGAGTATCAAACGCGGTTTCCAGCACTGGCTCAGTCGCTCTCCGACCAGATTCGCTTGCACAACGCGCTCGATGACGCCCTAGGACGACGAAGCGTCAGGCGATCTTGAATGCCGCCGAGCTGGTTGCCGGCCACCGGTCATCCGGACCCAAGAACCGTGGTTTTTGTGGCGCGTCGCTACGCTCCTCGCCTTCTCGCGAAAAGCCGCCAGACGGCCGTCGGCTTGATTCGCCCGAGATGTGAACTTACTCTGGCAACATTCCGCGCCGCATTACATCCGCCCCGCACTGCCGCGCCGGTTTCCATCCCACCGTAGCTAAAACCGCCGGCCAATCCGCTGACCCTTCCCGGCCCGTTCCATGATTCCCCGTCGCTCGATCCTCGTCTTGGCCTTAAGCTGGCTTTTGTGGGCAAACTTCGCCTGGGCGGCCGACGGAGTTTACGGCACGCCGGAAGCGGCGAAGGCCGATCCCGATTTCGCCCTGCAAGGGGAGTACGTCGGCGAAAGAGTCGGCATGCAGGTCGTTGCGCTGGGCGAGGGCGAGTTCAGCGTCGTCACCTATCCGGGCGGACTGCCTGGCGCCGGCTGGACGGGCACAGAGAAGCAAATCATCGACGCCGATCGCGAGGATCTCGCGGGGCTTGTCGGCGGGCTGAAGCGCACCGAGCGGGCCAGTCCGACGCTGGGCGCGAAGCCGCCTAAAAGCGCCGTCGTGCTGTTCGACGGCACGAGGGCCTCCCTCGACAAGCACTGGCGAACAGGCAGCCGGATGACCGACGACGGCCTGCTCATGCAAGGTTGCACGAGCACGGACAGGTTCCGCGATTTCACCTTGCACCTGGAGTTCCAGACCCCCTTCATGCCCAAGGCCCGCGGGCAGGGACGCGGCAACAGCGGCGTGTATTACCAGGGCCGCTACGAAACGCAGGTGCTCGATTCGTTCGGATTGGAGGGCAGGGACAACGAGTGCGGCGGCATCTATTCGGTCGCCGCGCCCACGGTCAATATGTGCCTCCCGCCGTTGGCCTGGCAGACGTACGACGTCGAGTTCACGGCCGCACGATACGACGATCAGGGCCAGAAAACTTCGCCCGCGAAGCTCACGGTCAAGCTCAACGGCGTCACGGTGCACCAGAACGTCGAAGTCCCCGGGCCGACAACGGCGGCGCCGGTCAAGGAATCGCCCGAGCCGGGGCCGATCTATCTGCAAGACCACGGCAACCCGGTTCGCTACCGCAACATCTGGGTCGTGCCGCGCGACAGCGAGCAGGAATCACGGCGGCCGATCGTGCCGGGGTTTGAACGCTTTTATGCCACGGCCGGCGTCGACCAGGGCGCCGCCGGCCGCTTACTCGTCGAGGAGCTCAACTGCACGGCTTGTCACCAGGCGGATGCCGCCCTGGCGGCCGGACTGTTGCCGCGCCCGGCGCCGTCGCTGGAAAATATCGGCGCCCGGGTGCGGCCGGAGTATCTGCTCGAATTCATAAAAGACCCGCCAGCCGCGAAGCCCGGTGCGCGGATGCCCGCCGTGCTGGCCCGCCTGGCGCCGGCCGAACGCGACGGCGCCGCCCGGGCCATCGTCAATTTTCTTGCCGCCGGCTCTCGGCTGCCCGAGCAGCCGGGTAATCGCAAGTTCGCCAAAAACGGCGAACGATTGTTTCACACTATCGGCTGCACGGCCTGCCACGCTCCGCGCAACGGTCAGAAAGTCTCTCCGGCCACCACAGTTACACTGCCCGATTTGAGGGCCAAAACCAGCATTCCGGCGCTGGTCGACTTTCTCAAGAACCCGCAGCATTTCCGGCCGGCAGGCCGCATGCCGAGCTTGAACCTGAACAACGACGAAGCCCGCGATCTGGCCCATTACCTGATCGGCGACGTCGACGTCCAGCCACGGGTAGCCAACCTGCGCTTTGCCGCTTACGAAGGTGCGTGGGAGGAGTCGCCCGACTTCAGCAAGCTGACGCCCATCAAGACCGGCCAGGCGGCGGGTTTCGACCTGACCGTCGCCGGCCGCGAGAACAATTTCGGCGTTCGCTTCGAGGGCTATTTGAAGATCGATCGCGAGGGCGCCTACCGGTTCCATCTTGGCTCCGACGACGGCAGCCTGCTGTGGATCGACGGTAAGCAGGTTGCGTCGTCCGACGGCATTCATCCGCACCAGTTCAGCTCGGGCGTGATCTCGCTGGCCCAGGGGATGCACCCGCTCCGGGTCGATTATTTTCAGGGCGGCGGCGAATGGACGTTGGAACTGGAATACGAAGGCCCGGGCGTGCCGCGGCGGCCGGCCGACCTTTCGATCTACCTCACCGAAACCACCCCGCCCCCTTTGCCGCCTGCGACGGAAGACGACAAGCGGTTCGTGCTCGACCCGTCGCAGATCGACCGCGGACGAGAGCTGTTCGCGGCGGTCGGCTGTGCGTCGTGCCATGAACTGAAGCGCGACGGCCAGCCGATCAAGTCGGCGGTGGCGGCCAGGCCGCTTCGCCAGTGCTCGCCTGAGAAGGGCTGCCTTGGCGGGCCCGACTTGTCGCGGGCGCCGGACTTTGCCTTGAGCGTTGCCCAGCGCGAGGCATTGGCCTCGGCCTTGAGTGCGCCGCCGCCTGCCGAACCGTCCGGCCCCGAGGAAAAAATCTCGCACACGATGACGGCCTTCAACTGCTACGCCTGCCACAGTCGGGGCGGCGTCGGCGGGCCGGAAGCCGATCGCAACCCGCTGTTCGCCACGACGATTCCCGAAATGGGCGACGAAGGCCGCGTGCCGCCTCCGCTGGACGGCGTCGGCGACAAGCTGCAGCCGGGCTGGCTCAAGCACGTGCTGGCCGAAGGCGCCAAGGACCGGCCTTACATGCTGGCGCGGATGCCCAAGTTCGGCAGCGCCGCCGTGGCGGCGCTGGCCGAGGCGTTCGTCGCCGCCGATCAAAAAACCGAAGCCAAAATCCCTGCGTTGGCCGAGAGCGAGTTGCACGTCAAATCGACCGGCCGGGCGCTGGTCGGCGACAAGGCACTGAGCTGCATCAAGTGCCACGCGTTCGGCCAACACCGCGCGATCGGTATCCAGGCCATCGGACTCGATACGATGACGCGGCGGGTTCGCGAGGACTGGTTCCACCGCTACCTTGCCAACCCGCCGCAGTTCAGGCCGGGCACGCGCATGCCGACGGGTTTTGCGGGCGGCCGCAGCACGATCGGCGGCGTCTACGGCGGCGACCCGCCGAGCCAGATCGCGGCGATTTGGACCTACCTGACCGACGGCGACAAGGCCGGCATCCCCGACGGCCTGATCGCGGGCGTACTCGAACTGAAGCCGGAAAATCGGCCGATCATTTATCGTAATTTCATCGACGGACTGTCGCCGCGCGGCATTGCGGTCGGCTATCCGGAAGGCGCCGACCTGGCCTGGGACGCAAACCGCTTGTGCCTGTCGCTCATCTGGCACGGACGCTTTATCGACGCCTCGATGCACTGGACCGGCCGCGGCAACGGTTTTCAGTCGCCGCTGGGCGATCACATCGTGCGGCTGGAAGACACCGCGCCGCTGGCCAAGCTGGAGTCGCTCGACGCGGCCTGGCCCGGCTCGCCGCCCAAAGAGCGAGGCTACCAATTCCGCGGTTACCGGCTCGACCGCGCAGGCCGGCCGACCTTCCAATACTCGGGGCCCGGCTTCGCGGTCGAAGATCAGCCGCTGCCCAAGCGAGGCGACAAAGAAACCGGCTTCGAGCGACGCTTGACGATTCGAGCCGAACAGCTAGCGCCCGGACTGTACTTGCTGGCCGGCGCCTCGTCCTCGATCGAACCCTTGGGCGAGGGCCGATACAAGGTTGGCGCAGTCCATGTTCGCGTTCGCGGCGCGGGCGTTTCGCCGTTCGTGCGCACCAGCGGCGGCCGGCAAGAGCTGCTCGTGCCCGTGATGCTCAAGGACGGCCAGGCGGAGATCGTTCAAGAGATTTTTTGGTAGCGGCGGGCAAAACAATCCCTTTTCGTTTAAGAGATCGTCCAGCTTGTTGGAAGGTTAGAAGGCGCAATGCAAAGCACCGAAGGCGCGTCATTCGATAGCCCAGGGTGCAACCCTGGGTTCACGCCGGAGCACAACCTTGTAGCCCTGAAGGGGCGTGATTCCGCGCCGCCGGCAGGGCGTGGGATGCCTATCCATCGACGTTCAGGGAATGGCGCCCCTTCAGGGCTATGGTTCGTTCATGGCTCGCCAACCCAGGGCTCCGCTGCGCTGCGCCCTGGGCTATCGAATAGGACCCCTTCGGCGTCGAACAAGGGGCCAGAGACAACCCGCAAGAGCTGGTGGGCGTTTCCCGTACTACTCGTCGCGCTGTCGGCCTCCGCCGACGAAAAACACCCGACCGAGACCGACTACTACCCGATCACGCGGTTTGAAACGCCCAAGGGTGTCGAGTTGGAAGCCGCCGGCTTTCAGCTCATGCCCGATGGCCGTATGGCCGTCTGCTCTCGGCGCGGCGAAATCTGGTTGATCGAAAACCCGTTTGCCGACGAGGTCAAGCCTGAGCAGTTCAAATGCTTCGCCCACGGCCTACACGAACCGCTCAGCCTGGCGTTTCGCGACGGCTGGCTGTATGTCACGCAGCGCAGCGACGTCTCGCGGCTGCGCGATGCGGACGGCGACGGCCAGGCCGACGAATTTCAAGTGGTCAACGACGACTGGGAAATCTCGGGCGATTATCACGAATACGCCTTCGGCTCGAAGTTCGATCCCGAGGGCAACCTGTGGGTCGTGCTCTGCCTGACCGGCTCGTTCGACAGCAATTGCCGATTTCGCGGCTGGTGCCTTCGAATCACGCCCGAAGGGAAAATGATTCCCACGGCCAGCGGCATTCGCTCGCCCGGCGGCATCGGCATGAACCTGACCGGCGACATGTTCTACACCGACAACCAAGGCCCCTGGAACGGCACCTGCGAATTAAAACACCTGATCCCCGGCAAATTCGTCGGCCATCCAGGGGGCAACCGCTGGTACGAGATCGCCAGGGACGTGATGGGCCCGCGGCCGGCCGACCCGACAAGCGGCAGCCGGTTCATCGTCGAGGCCCAGAAAATTCCCGAGTACGAGCCGCCGACAATCCTCTTCCCTTACGACAAGATGGGCAAGTCGGCCAGCGGCGTGGTCTGCGATTCGACTGGCGGCAGGTTCGGCCCCTTTGCGGGACAGATGTTCGTCGGCGACCAGTCGGCCAGCACGGTGATGCGCTGCTATCTGGAAAAAGTGCAAGGGCATTACCAAGGCGCCTGCTTCCCGTTCCGCGAAGGGATCGGATCGGGGACGCTCGGGCTGGAACTGACGCCCGACGGCTCGATGTTCATCGGCGGCACGAACCGCGGCTGGGGTTCGCGCGGCTCGCTGCCGTTCAGCGTCGAGCGGATGAACTGGACCGGCAAGACGCCCTTTGAGATCCATGAAATGCGCGTTCGACCGGACGGCTTCGAACTGACCTTCACCGAGCCCGTCGATCCGCAAACGGCTGGCGACGTGGAATCGTACCAGCTCGGGACGTATACCTACATCTACCAAGCCAGCTACGGCAGCGCGGAAGTCGATCACACGACACCGGCGATTAAAAGTGCCACGGTCTCCGCCGACCACAAAAGCGTGCGGCTTGTGATCGACGGCCTGCAGCGCGGCCACGTCCACGAGTTGCACTCTGGCGGCGTACGTTCCGCCGCCGGCTTCCCGCTGTTGCACCCGCAGGCCTATTACACGCTGAATTATTTGCCGTAAAAGCCCGCTGCCGGTAGACGCTTTGCACCAAAGGCCATCGCGAGGAAATACCAGTTTCCGGGCAAAGCCTAGCCTGCGTCGGCGTGTCGGACCGATGCAGATTAGCGACACTAGCGTCGAACAAAGTTTCCGGCTGCATTAAAAGCTCGATCATCTTGATGACAACAGGCGATCCACTAGTCCTTAAACAAGCATAGCCAGAAGCCGGGCGGCCGCGGCCGCGGCGAAAAAAATCGAAAACCTCCGGCGTTTTGGGGCGTATTTGTGTTGAACGCCAACAAACACGCCACACCTGCACGGAGGTTTTCGAGTGAGCG
>DASZPH010000029.1:0-3779 GCA_035550375.1 Pirellulales bacterium
AGATCATCGGGAACCTGGTGAAACTTTGACGTGGGTCCTTCGTTCATTGGTCACACCTCCATGCATTTTGAGGAAACGCGACCCTCAATTTGCATCTGGCGTGCCAGTGCTTATGTGTTCAGTATTCGGATAGGCTCTTAAAGAAACGCGAGCCCGTAAATAGCCCCATGCCCCGCCCACAATTCACCCTCCGCGCGTTGCTGGTCATGCTTCTAGCGGTCGCCTGCTTCTTTGGCGGGATTCGATTTGAGAGGGAGAGGCGAAGGCGAGCCGATTTAGCAGCGGTCACGAACTGCGACGATTTCGTCCCCATTGCGGCGATCGACCCAAGCTATGCCGGCAGGGTTAATGGGCTGCTTGAGGGAAATGGGATTAAAACGATCATTGAGGGCTCCGTTGTTTACACGGAAAGCGCTGACCCCCTAGTGACGCGTTTTTCGTAGGCTGCCGCGGCTGACAGGCTAGCTAGCAGTTCCGGGCCGTCGTCAAGGTAGATGACGCGGTAACGCTTCTATTTGAGCCGGCGTCAAACTAAAAACCGAAATTCGTCTTAGATTCTTTCCGATCTGAAAAGCGCATTACCTCATTCTGATGCCGCGCCAGATTATGACATTGAGCGCGAGTAGCCACAAAAACAAGATGGCATCGGCGGTTGCCTCTAGACGGCGATCTGAATGACCCATCGCGAAGGCCGTCCACTTAGCGACCAGCGCCAGTGCGCAAATGGCCCAGAGAGCCCACAGCATTGTTTTCAAGGCGAACTGCAGGCGGGGCATCGCTACTTCTCCGCATCAGGTTCGCGCTTCGTGCCGTTTACTGTCACGGTTTTGCCGTTGAGGGCGTCGATGACGACAAGGTCATTCGGCTTCGCATCGCCGAAGCTGCGGCCATCCACGGAGAGATGGCCTTTGTCAATCACGACCTCGACCTCGCCGGCGCCCGGTCCGTCCCAATAAAAGACCTCTGTCGAGATGCCCCGCGTGCCATCATTTTTCCCCCGCGATCCCCTGGGATTATCAGGGCAAATGACCCTAACGCGCACATCCCTCGAAAGCAGCGATTCGCTATACGACGGGCCGCCGCAGCCCCAGACGCTAGCGATAAGCAGGGCAAAGGCCAAGCTGAACTGAAACCGTTGGCTCATGGGGGGAATGGCACTAGCTTAAGGACATTTTCCCCGATTCCCGTGCCTGAAAAGTAGGCACACGTAACCGGCGACCTTACCGATCGTCGTGGTCGCGGTTTCTTTCTTGTTGCTCTCGCAGTACGGCGATTTTGAGCCAATGCGGACGGCGTTTGACCCGGAGCATTAATGCGGCACCAGCACCAAATATTGCAGCCATCAACCCGAAGCCGACGAAATTCTTGACGTTCCCCGCCGCAGCGCTGGTGATGCCAAAGATCGCGCAAGCGATCGCAGCGATCAGGAAAAGGCGCCCATTGAAGCGGACGCTCGAAACGGCACGCTTGAACTGACGCTCGGCGCGATACCGCGACTTAGACTGTCTCATCTCAACGGCCATTAGACCGCGCCAGAGCGGCGGGGCAAAGTCGCTGAACGCTTCAATTGGGCAAGCCGACGACGTGGACCTTCACATACTCCCAGCCGAGCTTTTCGGCGTATCTCGACAAGTCGTGCCCGACGCCCAGCACCACGATCGCGAACGGTCCGCCTCGCAGATCGGCGACGAAGTCAGCCGGCGGCCGGTTCTTTCCCAGGGCGCCAAGACACGCCAGCAGAACAGCAAGCGCACGCATGGTCCCCTGAGAATCGGCCCATAGCCCAGCGGCAACCTCCGCGCCGGCCATACTTCGCACGGCTTGTTAACTTTGCCCATCGGCGGCCTGCTTGGCACCCACCGCCCCGCCTCGGCTACAATCGGGGGCATGGCCGAGAACCCTTACCGATCGCCGCGCGAGCAGGGGGCCACATCAGGCAGACGACGTTGGTGGCTGCTGCCGGTCATCTTGTCCCTGATTGCCGTCCACACCGGCTTGTACGTCCGCTGGCTCTACCACTTCTCGACGTTCGGCGTGACGCCAGAAGCCGTGATCGCTGGCTGTTGTGTGATGCTGGTGAACGTCATGGCCCTCGTTGCAGTTCTGCGCCACAGAAATCGACCCCGCCACCAATAGCCCACTCCTCAACTGGCTCCGAGCCGGCGGCGACGAAGCGAATTCCTAGGCCGAGGAAGCCCAGCGCGTCTGGGAACGTTCAGCCGAGGGCGACTCCGCAACTCGCCTTGAGCGGGCGAGGGAGGCGCTTGCCCAGTATATCGAGAACCACGTCGTCGACTCCGACCGGAGCACGCTGGCGATGTCTACGGCCACCTGCTGGCCGACGCGATCGCGGGCGTAGACTTGGGAGGCGGCCGCCGGGGCGCTGCTCAGCCGGGTAGCGGCTCGCGTCGCGGCGTGAGGCATTTGCTAGCGACCCCAGTCTGGCACGTAGCCCATCGTGCCAGAGGAAGATTGTCCTTGTTCGGCCCAGACGGCGTCGGGGGAAGAGCACCACCATCAGGGCGGCCACGAGGCTCGTGCCCGTGGGGATAACGTCGGACGTTGAACTCGTCGCCGTCCGACACGACCGAGCCGGCGAACTGGACACTTAGTCGGGGAGACCAGCGGAAGTGATTTTGGAGCCCATTTGCTGACATTTCGCCGCGCAGCATCTGCGCAGCAACTACCACGCATTCCATGCGTAACTTGCGGTTTTTGCGAACTGGAGATCGCCGCTAATCCCTTAACTCCGTGATACTTAGTGATATGCCGGCGCGAGCGTGCTGGCCTGGGGGTCAAGAGGTCGCAGGTTCAAATCCTGTCGCCCCGACTACAAAAGCTTTGCTGCACAAGGAGTTGCGGCAAGGCTTTTTGTGCAAATATTCTGTGTGAAGTCGGCGTGTGAAACCTGTGTAAACAACCCACGGCAATTCGACGCCATTTTGCGGCCCACACCGACGATCGGCCCCAGCCCACCGATTGACGTTTTGCGCATTGCGTTGTTGGTGCGTTGGTAGCATCGGCTGAAAGTCAGCGAGCGACTCCCGCCTTTGCCTCAGCACCACAACCACGCCTTCGTGGGTTCGTGGCGTCTGCTACCAGATAGAACTCCGAAGCCTCGACATCTTCAAACGGCTGTTCGGCAATGATCTGGCTGATTTGCCAGTCGAGATGGCGATTGTCAGCGACGTTCGTTGCAGCCAGTTGAAACGCCGCTGCCATCTTTGAACGCCGGGGTTAGGGCTGAGGCCGTGCTCCAGAAAGAGGAATGTGCCACCGGGCCGCAGCACCCGGGTAAACCTCGGCCACGCTCTCTCGCCGAGGAGCAAAGAGCGAATAGAATGGGAGCTCATCGCCTCGGCCTTCACCCCCGAAGAAGCTCTGACCAATGGCCCTCCTGCGAGAACTCTTTGGCCCATCGAAAGACGAAATCTGGCGACAATTGTGCGAGCAGATCAGCGGTGATTTCGTTGAAGGCGGCTTATGGAAGGGCAGTAAGGTCCAGGTTCACCACAAGCAATGGACCGTAACGCTCGACACCTACACGGAATCGCAAGGCGAAAACAACGCCACGTACACCCGAATGCGTGCGCCGTTCGTGAACAAGGACGGCTTCCGCTTCACGATCTACCGTAGGGGCGTAGCCGTTCACAGGGCGGTGAAAAACTGGTCTTCGCGCAATCGGCGATTTGGGCGACACCTTGGGTATGTCGCTCGATGGGATTACCGAGGAACTGATCGCCCGGCAGACGCCGGAGGCACAGGTTATCATTCGGCTG